>NZ_HF988888.1:0-20596 GCF_000435035.1 Porphyromonas sp. CAG:1061
TAGTGGGCGCGGAGCTGCTTGTAGGAGGTGAGATCGCTTTGCCAGCTTTGGCGGATCTGGTCGGCGGTGAGGCCTCTTTGAATTTGCAGGCGAAGCTCTCCATTTCCAGCTAGGAGGTCGAAGAGCTTGGGGCGTGCAAAGAAGCGGATGCCGTGGGTTTGGCTTATTTGGTATGCTTCGATAATGAGGGGTAGGTAGATGCCCTTTGGCCATTCTTGGGGTTGAAGGGTGGGACCGTAGCAACGCTTGCCGCTGTGCTTGGGCTTTGTGGCTCCCTTTGTGGGCTGCGGGGTGAAAGTGTGGTTGCCTAGGTGGCGATTGGGGTAACCAATTTGCTCAAAGGGGTGTGAGGTGCCTCGCCCTTCGCTCCAGCTACTGGCCTCGAAATAACAGATGGTGGGGTAGCAGTGTATCGCTTTGTCGGAGCGGAGGTTGGGGCTTGGTGGAAGGGGTAGAGAGTAGGCTTGACCGTGTTGCCACCCTCTTACGGGGAGCACGGTGAGCTGTACTTGGACTTTGTTTTTGAGCCACCCTTCGCCATTGATCATCTGGGCTGCCTCGCCTAGGGTAAGCCCGTGGACAGCGGGGATCGGGAGTAGGCTGACGAAGGAGCGGTACTTCGTGAACTTTCTGACGGGGCCGTCTATGGTGTCGTGTGGATTGGGGCGGTCGAGCACGAGGAGCGGAATCTGCTCTTCGGCACACGCCTCCATAAGGTAGGTGAGGGTGCTGATATAGGTGTAGAAGCGGACGCCTACATCTTGGAGGTCGAAGATCATTAGGTCTATGCCTTTGAGGTCGCTTGGGGTGGGCTTCTTTTTTTGTCCGTAGAGGGAGATGACTGGTAGCCCAGTGGCACTATCTTTGCCTGACTGGATGGTGGCTCCGGCATCGGCGGTGCCACGAAGTCCGTGCTCGGGGGTGAAGAGTTTGGTTACTTGAACGCCTTTGGCTAGAAGGGTATCGACGAGGTGGGTATGCTGGGGATTGGAGAGGATACTGGTGTGATTGACCGTGAGGGCTACTCTCTTACCAGCTGTATAGGTAAGTATTTGCTCAATTTGATCGGCACCCACCTCTACTTGGGCTGAAGCAGGGTAGAAGAGGAGGAGGGTTAGAAGCAATGATAGATGTAGGTGTATTGGTCTCATGGTCTATGGCATTATGAAAACTTGAAGATGACTACTTCGTAGGGGGCAAAGAGGTAGTGGAAGTGGCTACTGAGGCGCAGTCGCTCTTGGGTGACACTTTTTTCGTAGTGGGCAAAACCGGCTGGGGTAAGGCTGGTGGTGGGTTCTGTGGAGGTATAGGAGAGTATCTCTACTGAGGTGAAGTTGCTATTTTTCCCCTTCAGTTTGATTTGGTAGTGTAGGGGGTGACGGGTGACATTGACAGCCTTGAGGTAGTAGGTCTTTTTCTCTTTATCGGCGGTGAGTGAGGTAATCACATCGCTCTGGAGACTGTTATTGCTATCCCATCGGCAGAGGTTTTCGCCACGAAGCTGTGTGAAGTCGCAGAGGTATTGGTAGAAGAGGGTGGGGTGGAAGGTGCCAGACTTGGCCTCTATAATAGGGAATTGCTCCTCGAGATCGGTGGCAATGAGTGGGGTGAGACCGAGGGCTTGGAGGTAGGGGGTGCGTCGCTCTGCTAAGATCATAAAGGCGGCACGTAGGGCTAGAGGTGGTAGAAAGTAGCCCTTGGTGTAATCGGTGTCAAAGGTGGCTTCGCTCATCATCTGTGGGTAGAGTAGCTGGTCGCGCTGGGTGATGAGGGAGTCGATGTGGGCGAGGTTATTGTAGGAGATCAGGGGGAGCACGAGATCGAATGGGTAGTCGCTATACTCTTTGTAGGGCGATCTATCTGCAGCACTGATGAGCTGTAGATTGGGGTAGATGGTATCGAGTTTATCTAGGAGCTGTGTCAATCGACGGTCATATTCGGCACCTCCAAGTCCGTACCCAGGCTGTACGGCGACTTGATGCTGGGGGGCTTTGGCGATTAGCTGCTCAATGTAATCGATACGTTGGGGAAGTAGCTTGATATCCTCTATCCTCTGTATGGTGGATGGGTCGGAGAAGCCGAAATTAGCTACGATGATAGGAGTGCTATGGAGCGCATGGGCTAGCTGTAGTAGTTGTGGGTAGCCGAAGTGGTGGGTATATTCATTTTGATTGAGTGTCCAAAGAGGAGCCATTAGCTGTATGCTATCAAGGTACAGAGGGTAGTTGCCCGGGTAGAGTCCATTGGCGGTAGCTCCAGCGGGAAATCTTACAAAGCTGGGGTGAAGCTCGGAGAGTAGGGCGTAGAGATTTTCATCTAGTCCATATCGCTCTTTATACCCTACCTTTTGGAGCAAAAGATCGTCAATGGTGACGGTAGCACTGCTTTGGCTTGTCCAATAGCTGATGCTATCTCTTTGGACAAGGTAGGGCTCGCCCTCGGTGGCTTTGATCTCTAGAAATAGTGAGGGGGCGGCATCTGCTTGGGTTACCTTTAGCTGTCCGACTAATCTGCCACCCTCGGAAGTGGGGGTGAGGGTGAGGGGGGTGCTTAGTTGCTTCATCTCGGCATCAACGAGTGTGGCAATAATGGTGGAGGGTCGAGTACTTTGGGCAGTGAGGGTGAGGCGATAGCTCTCTCCAGGGGTAATCTCTACACCTCTGAGGTTTTGCCGAATGCCTACTAAGCTATCGGTGCTACTGACGTGCGCTAGGAGGTAATGCTGTGATTTATCGCCGGAGATGCCGATATTTTGACCAATCAATTCCCAACCAAAATGCTGCTCGGGTAGTGGGTAGGGCAGTCTGGAGCCATTGGGAGTGACGACTTCTCCCGTCGCTCTATCATATCCACATCCCTCTAGGTGGGAAGCCAATTCCCACCCACCATTGAGGAGTAGGTTGTTGCTCAATAGATCCTTGCCCCCGCTTCCAGGATCTAGGGTGACCCCAATAGGTAGCTCACCTCTATAGAGTGTGGGAAGGTCGGTATCTATTAAAATAACCCCCACAAACGGTTGTCGCGACTCACATCCTACCATAAGGAGTGTGAGGAGCGTGAGCAGAGCTGATATTTTCCTCGTACTTGGGTGCACCATATCTCCTCTAGCGTATTAGCTGGGTACGGCAAGGGATTGCCACGGGGGTACCCTCTACCATTACGCGTTGGTGGGGTGAGTAGCCCTTGAGTAGGCTCCTAGGTGATGCCACTTTGATCCCTGGTGTGGTGTAGGTATTGTAGAGCACCTGTCGCATACGACTGACTTGGTTGGGTGTCCACTCGTCGCTGTGGCAGAAGTCGTAGTCCATTATATTGGTGGCTTCGAATCGCCCGCTCTGGCAGTCATTACGCATCAGTAACCCGATTATCTGCACTAAACTGGTGGTCCCCGAAGCAATGATATCTGCTCTACTTTCCTCGTACTGTTTTCGATTGTAACTTTGTGTGTCGGCACAATAGTCGGTATCATCGCAGCTATCTAGCACGAGGTTTCCATCGGAGCCTACCACCTCAGAGAAGGTGTGATAGAGCCCGAGGTAGTGCCCTAGTTCGTGGGCTAAGGTGTTTTTCCCTAGGTCGGCTTTGAGAAAGGTCTCCTTCCAGGTACGCCACTCAAAACCATCGGAGTTGAGGGTAATACAGTGGTTGTAATTGGAGAATTGGTCAAGACCGCCATGCTCTTTGATGTACAGCTCTTCTTGGCTACCGAGTTGCTTTAGTCCCTCAATGGGTGCTGAGGAGAGGGCAAGGGGCATGTGTGAGATGCCCATCACTACTTGGTCTGCTCGCTCTTGGTGGCGTGTGAAGGGAAATACGTAGATGTTGATATACTGCTTGATGGGCCACGCCATATCGTGGTAGCGACCACCAGCTTTGTCACTCATGACTACTTTCGGGTCGAGTGACCGCTCATCCATGGCGATGGCATTGATGCCGGCAGGGCTTTGTCGGGTGCCGTCGGGCTTTTCATTGGCCAGCTTGAAGCGGATTTTGGTCTCAAGAGGGAGATGATAGACCTCTTGCTGGCCTTGCTGATATTTCCTTTTGATACCTCGGTAAATCTCATTGCCTACTTGACGAGGTTGCTGGCCAAAGAGTTGGTTGATATACTCTAAGATAACTTGGGCATCGGCACTATTAAGCACATACTTTCGGCGTAGGGTATCGGTATTATTCTTATCCGCCTCATTGTATAGCACGTGGAAGATGACAGGGATTTCGTAGAGGACGGTTTCAATATTAGTATCTCCACCCAACTGCTTGACCTTGACAGCAACGCTTTGGTTACTGGTGCTAAAGGTCAGCTGCCCTGTACGCTCTTTCCCTGTGAGGTTGGGTATCACTTTAATGCCAACTACGGTACGGCTAATGCCTCCCATCTGACTATTGGTGGAGAGCCAAGAAGCATCGCTATTGACCTGCCACTCTTCGGGCGAACTGATCACTACCTGAAGGCTTTTTATGGTGGTATCGGTGGGGTTGCCATTGGCATCTGCAATCAGCTCCTCTAGTGATGCCGATAGCTCTTTGATACTGGTCTCTTTGGCACAAGAGGAGAGGGCTATCGCCAAGAGTAGCAGTAAGGGGCTCAGCAGAAGTGGTAAACTGGCTCTTTTCATACGTCAGATGCTTTTATTATTTCATTGAATCCTCAATGATGAGCTGAATCTTATCGGGTGTGGCACTTTCAAGGGTGCCTAGTGGAGTTCCACGCTGGTGGAAGCGACGAATCATCTCCTCAGCCACTTCGGAGGCAATCTGACCCTCTTTCATTGAACTGGCAAGGCCAAGGCTATGGATAAACTTCTCTACCGCTTGCAGGGTAGCCTGGACGGTGGCATCGTTATCTAATCCACTTATGCCGAATACTCTTCGCCCCATTTGGATGATCTTATCCCGCTTCTCTGGTAGCATTACGCGCATCACGGAGGGTAGGAGCATCATGAGAGACGCACCGTGCGTTACCCCTGCAAGGGCGGTGAGCTCGTGTCCCAGTCGGTGAGTTAGCCAATCTTCTTCAACGCCCATTGCTAGGAAGTAATTAAGCCCAAAGGTAGCAGAGAGCATATACTCGCAAGCGGTATCGTAGTCGGTGTGATCTTGAATCAGACGAGGGGCTATCTCTAGAATATTGAGTAGCAACCCTTCTGCCATTCGATCCATCACGCCACTCTGACCAGGAAAGGTGAGGTATTGCTCAAGGGTGTGCATAAAGGCATCGGCGATACCGCAAGCCACTTGGTGCTGGCTGAGGGTGTAGGTGTAGGTGGGGTCGAGTATGGAGAAAACAGGATGCTCTCCGACCATTGAGAACTTCTCTTGGGTAGCTCTATTGGAGATAACGGCACCTGGATTCATCTCTGACCCGGTGGCTGGTACGGTGAGGACGGTACCGAGTGGAAGGCACTCTCCCCTATAATAGGTGGTGACCATCTCCCAACAGTTCATAGGAGCTTTAACTCCCATCGCTATCGCTTTACTGGCATCTATCACTGAGCCGCCTCCAACAGCTAGGATAAATGTACACTTTTCGTCTCTCGCTGTGGCAATGGCTCGGTCGATGGTGGCAGCATCTGGATTGCTCTCTATGCCACCAAAGGGGATTATCTCGTAGCCCGTGAGCTGTGAGATGACTTGGTCATAGATGCCATTTTTGATGATACTGCCTCCACCATAAGTGAGGAGTATCTTGCTCCCTTGAGGGATCTGCTTACTTATCTCTTTGATGCTTCCTTGACCAAATATCAGTTTGGTGGGATTGCAAAATATAAAGTTCTTCATATCAATATCAACCTTTAGTTATGCTTTTCTATAGTGGGCTGTTGCAGAGAAACTGACCCCTTCGCCATCAAAATTGGGAATAGGAGGTGCCAGCTTTGTGATCGCTAATGTGGCACTAGTGAGGAGGGAAAATTCGGTGCGTAGTCTCTGGAGTATTCGATAGGTGAGTGTCTCAAGCAACTCGGTGGCTATCTCCATCTCCTGCTGAAGAATTTGGTAGACTTCGGCGTAGTTGATCCCTTTCTCTAGATCACCACTCTCCATCACCTCAGCAGCGGGAAAGTGTAGTGTGAGATTGACTTCAAAAGTATTGCCTACACGCTTTTCGTGGGGAAGTAACCCGTGGTAGGCGAAAAACCTAAGTCCGTTAAGGGTAATGGTATGCTGCGAAGTGCTAAAGCCGGACTTTGTATCCTCCTCCTCTCCCCGCTGTATCTCTAGGGAGTCTCTATGTACCAAGTGGTAAAGCTGCGAGAGTAGGTCTTGGGGTATTTGATACTCTTCGGCAGTGGCTTGTAGCTCTTGTAGTCGTCGCTGATACTGCTCCTCTTGGAGAGGCCTTATGCTAAGCTCTTGCTTCACCTTGGCGATCTCCTTGGAGAGAAAGCGACGATAAGCAAAGCGATCAATGAGCTGATGGTCTGTGGTGGTAAACTGGTCTCTAAGTAGCTCCAGCTGTGCTGTGTTGGAGGGGGTGGTGGTTCGGAGCAATTCCGCCAACTCGTCGGGAGTGAGTTGCTGAGCTGGGTCGGTAAGAGCTTTGGTAGGGGTGATATGGCTCTCAAGCATCAGCCCATCATACTGTAGGAGGTAGGCAGTTTGGAGAAGCTTTGGAAGATAGGCTTTGTCTCCTGCAATGTGGCTTGGGTCAAGATAGATGGGGATATTTGGTGCCACCTGACGCACTTCGGATATCAATTCCCATAGCGGAGTGTTCCGAAGTGAGGAGTGGGTGCCGATGTCAAAGCCCCGATGTATCAGTGCGACCTTTTTGGAGCCTGCGTCAATCAGGCGTAGAAGTGCCCCTAGCCATAGGTCTAGGGAGGGGGAAAGCGGATTCTTAAGAAGAACTGGCAAGTCACAGCCCTTTAGTGCCTCTGCTATCTCCTGAATGGCAAAGGGACTGGCTGTGGTGCGTGCCCCAATCCATACAAAATCAATGCCGTGCTTAATTGCTTGCTCTACATGATGGGAGTTGCCTACTTCTGTGCCAATGAGCATCCCATACTTCTCGCGTACTTCGGTAAGCCAAGGCAGCCCCTTTTCGCCTACTCCCTCAAACTGTCCCGGGCAGGTACGAGGTTTCCAAATACCAGCTCTAAATAGCTTCACTCCATGGTGGCTTAGTGCTTCTGCAGTGGCTAGCACTTGCCCCCGCGACTCCGCACTGCATGGTCCCGCAATCAGTTGAGGGGTATTCTCTGTGGTCCATTCTTTTGACCAGAGAGGTTCGGCAGCGAAGTTAAGCAGATCACTCATCTTCATGGCTTGGGTGCATTATTTTGATCGCTTCTAAAACTATCTTGGTAGTCTCTGCTAGAGAGGCGTAGACCTCTGCTCCAGCAGCATTGAGGTGACCTCCGCCATTGAAAAACTTCTTGGCAAATTGATTGACTGGGAAGCTTCCCTTGGAGCGAAGCGATATTTTGGTGTACTTAGACTGCTCGTGGAGAAAAATGGAGAAGAGGATCTCCTTGGCAGCAAGTGGCTCATTGACCAACCCTTCGGTATCTCCTACTTGGTATTCAAACATCCGCTTGTCCTTTTGGCTCATTGTGATGATCGCCGTATGGTATTGCGGATAGAAGGTGAGATTATTATCCAGCAAGTGGGCGGAGAGGCGTATCTTATCTATTGAGTAGCTACGATTAATGTAGCTAGATATTCTGTCTTTCTCTAGGCCACAATTGAGTAGCTCAGAAATGGTTGTGTAGAGCTTTGGGTCTTGAGAATTGTAACTAAAGCCACCTGTATCCGTCACCATTCCTGTATAGAGACATTCGGCCATGGCTTGATCGATATACTCCTTGTAGCCAAGGGCTTCTATTATCTCAAAGAGGAGTAAGCAGGTAGCTGGCTTCTCGGGGTAAGAAAAGCAGAGATCTACATCACTAGTGGGGTGCAGGTGATGGTCTATCATCACCTTAAATGCAGTGGCACTGGCTAGAGCACTCTCCAATTGCTCCACTCGCTTTAGCTCATTGAAGTCCATAAGGAAAATAACTTCCGCTTCTTGGAGGGCTTGGGTAGCTTCCTCGGGTTGGTGCTTTGCGATGATCGCTTCATCAGCCCCCTTTAGAAATCCAAAGCTAGGGGGAAAGTCGGTAGGATGTACCACCTTTGTAGTATGCCCCAGCTTTTCAAGAAGTAGCGAGAGGGCAAGGGTGGAGCCGAGAGAATCTCCGTCGGGAGATACGTGTCCTATCAGAGTGATCTGCTTAGGAGTTTGTAGCTGGCTTTTGAGTTGGTTTAGCTCCTCTTCCTTGAACTTTATTGTTGTTGGCTCCATTTCTTCTCCTTCTTTTATTGTTTTGAGGTCTTTGTTGTGACCCTCCTTTTCGGTTTCTGTTTCGATTGTTATTCCTCCCTCGTCTTTGATTGCGAGGCTTTTCGTTTGGTTTCTCTTGCTCTTCGGATAGCGCAACGAATCCTTCTGGCAGGCTGTTTCGCTGTACATTGTACCCCAAGAACTTTTCAATATCTATAAAGCGGCCTTTATCTCGTTGATTGACAATGGTGATGGCAGCTCCACCTAGATTGGTCCCTCTAGAGGTACGACCGATGCGGTGTACATAGTCCTCAGGGTCGGAAGGGACATCGTAATTGACAATTAGTTGGATATCATCCACGTCGATTCCTCTTGATAGAATATCCGTAGCCACAATGATCTCTATATGTCCATTCTTGAAGTCGTTCATCACTTCATTACGCTCCGATTGGTCTAGGTCGGAGTGCATTTGTGCCACCTTGTAGCCATTGCTACGAAGTAGTCGGTAGGCCTCTTTGACACGATCCTTAGAGCCAAAGAAGACGATGGACTTAGTCACCTCTCTCTCCTTAAATATCTGTGTGAGAAGTGCTAGCTTTTCATCCTCTTTGCAGAAGTAGACACTTTGGTCAATCGACTCTGGTGGACGAGAGATAGCAATATTTATCTCTACTGCATTCTTAGTAATCTCCTTGGCAAGTCGGCGTATCTTATCAGGCATTGTCGCCGAAAACATCACCGTCTGTACATCTTGTGGCAGTAACTTGTAGACCTCCACAATATCATCAAAGAAGCCCATATCTAGCATTCGGTCGGCCTCATCAAGCACAAAGAAACTGACACGTGAGAGATCTACAGTGTTGAGATTGATATGTGAAAGCAGGCGCCCTGGAGTGGCGACAATAATATCTGACCCCATACGCAAAGCCCGCTTCTGCTGCTCCCACTCAATGCCACCAGTACCGCCATAGATAGGTACTGCACTCACCCCGCTGACGAAGTAGGAAAAGGCATCAATCTGTCGGTCAATCTGCTGTGCTAGCTCTCTCGTAGGTGCCATAATGACGGCATTGACATACTCCTCAGAATACTCACCCGACGCCAGTTCGCTTAGAATTGGTAGCACAAAGGCAGCGGTCTTCCCCGTACCTGTCTGAGCACACGAAATCACGTCTTGCCCCTCAAGTATATGGGGAATAGAGGCCTCTTGGACTGGCGATGGATGATTGAACCCCATCGCATCTAGCCCATCCAATACCGTTGGATGAAGTCCAAAGGAGTAAAAGTTGTCGTGCTCTGGTATATTATCTCTGTCTATATTCATTTCTTCTCTAATTCATTGATTATTTCTAGCCACTCTTGGCTCCCTCTCTTGGCGATAATAGCACTATCTATTGCTACCTTGAGGCTATCGGCAGTAGCATTTACTAGCCATACCTGCTGTAGCTCAAAGCCAATGCCTTTGGAGCTTTGTAGCGTGCTATCTACAGCCACAATCGCATCGGCCAGGTTTTTATCGCAGATAAGGTAGTTGATTTCCCCCTTAGAGAGTTTTGTCGCCAATTGCATCGTAGGTAGCTCGCTACTCTCTATTGATAGGCTAGGGTAGTTGAGCTCCGCTAGGTTCTCTACGATTGTGATGGCAGCTTGGTCTTCTTCCGATACCCATACCGTGACCGGCTCCTCTCCAGTAAAGTCTGCCTCCCAATTGGTGTTACTCGCCTTGTGGAGTAGATTGAAGCTAGAGGTGTAAAGCCATTCAGTAGGCGTTGTGCCCTCAATTTTATTTGCCATAGAGAGAGGCATGGTGGTAACATAAAGCTGCACCTCCCCTTTAGTCAACTTTTCTATTGCCTCGCCCCTAGTGGCAAAAGGCACTATTTCATATTCCCTTTGCGGTAAAACTAGCTCCAAAAGCTTCTTGGCACGCCCTGTTATTTCCCCAAGAGAGTCTACTCTAAGCCCATCAGGCGAAAGGTCAACAGCCACTTTGACAACCGTTGAAGTGGGCTGATCCGACTGTCGCTGAGCTCTACGTGTGGTAAAAACCCACATGAGGAGGGCTGCGGCTAAAATGGCAAAGCCATTGGCAATGGTCACGCGCTTGGACTTAGAGAGTTGAGACATCGTATCCTTATTGCTTAGTTTCTTAAATCAACTGCGACGCCCATTCTCAATACTGGTGGGTAAAGCGGGTAGTTGGGCATCGTGAAGTGACTTGGCTTGAAGAGTAGAGCCCCTACATTGTAGTACTTTACGAAAAAGCGAGCCCTCTTCAGGTGGGCATTGACGTAAGCATTGAGTAGAGGGGCTTCACCACCAATCTTAATATCTTCTTGCGGTCTAAATTGCTGGGTACTTGGTTCATAGTAAGGTGCGTAGTAGGCGGTATGCCACTTAGCATCTGCCCCTACCTGTAGAGTCATCACCTTAGCTATTAGGAATTTAAGATAAAAGTTGGAGTAGACGGAGACCATAGGGAGAGGGGTGATGTCATGGTGGCTACTACTCTGCCAAATAACGCTATTCTCCCAGTTAAGTATCTTCCAGCTGAGGCTTTGATCCAATCCAACTGAAATGACCCTCGTATTCAATTCCGTCTGCACTGGTATGCCCTTCATATCAGGGGCAATAGGGTTTTGAAGCGTCTCAAAATTGGCAAAGATACGGCTCTTGGTGAAAGGAATATTCATCGAGCCTCCCACTCTGAGCAATTGTATCATCTTGAGCGACCTATCCCACTCGTGTAGACTTGCTTTGAACTTCCTAAGGTAGTAGGAGGGTTGGATATTTTGGAAGTCCACATTTGCCGAGACCGTCACTGTATGTCCCAGTAGAGGAATGTGGGTGTTCAATTGACCACTCACCTCCACCTCACCAGCTTGTGCTCCGATGAGGGCTACCTGCCCCCACGCATAGTAGTCGAAGTACTTAAAGGAATTACTGCTGATACGACCACCAACAGATAGACTGTTTTCGGTCGCTTCGTTTTTCTCCACCTCATCTATTTCTAGACGCTGAGCATCGGCCCAATTCATAAGTGGCTGAGAGTATTTACGGTAGTCATGAGCCACAAAGGCAGCGATGCCCATCTTTGCCCACTTCTTAAAGCCCTCCAATACTTCCACACCTACAGTGTTACTGATATAGAGTGTAGAGAAAGAGTCATTGGGGAAGTATCGTGCTCCTGCCGGTCGAGGAATGACCGGATTGGGGTACTCCTTTTCAAAAGCAGGGTCAAGAGAGACCCACTCTCTTCTCCCCTTCTCTAGCTGAAAGTCATGAAATATGGCAGCAACAGGCACAAATACCCGATTGGCCTTTTCTGCCTCCGCCTCTTCCTCCTCTTCCTCCGTTGGTGCTTCTGCCTGCCCAGAAGATTTCCCTAGTCGTCGCCTCACAGGCTCTTGTGAGGTGGGGGTTGTCGTGAGGGTATCTACTGGCAACTCCAATGGTGCGGGCATAAGACTATCCGTGGGTAGGCTACTTGCTGTTTCGGTTGACGGTAGGTCGGTCGGTGCTTCGGGCAAAGTGGCTTCTGGTTCCATTTCAGCGTCCTTGCTATCTAGCCTATTGCCCTCCTTATCCTGATAGTAGCCAAATCGATACTTGTGGTGAAAGCGACCCGAGCCATAAACCATCCTATTCCACGTGGATTTATAGCGTGTAGGGATATCCTTGGGGAGTAGGGTACGCCGACCATCCATAAAGTCATCGGGATTGGTCACGTACCGCATATCGGTAATACCTCCACTCTCCTGATTGGTGGCATTGGTATTGCCCATCGAAGCGTAGGCTTGGTATCGGTCGCCCCGATAGTAGGAGAATACCCGATAGGTAAAGTTTTTACTGCTTGTTTGGGCATAATAGCCATTGGCATAGTCAATATCAATATCACCGCCAAGGCTCCACTCCTTGCCGAGGTTGGAAGAAAAGGTGAAGGTGAAGTTTTGCTCCTTATTCTCATTATTCCCCACGGTGAGGTACTTCAAAAAGGTGTAGGGCGTCTTTGTATCGTACCATTGCATCCGCTGCTTATTGCGGAATAGATGCCCATAGGGTTGGGTAAAGAAAAACTGCCCCCACCGATTGATAGAGCGATCAAAGTAGATTTTTGATTGATATGGCGAGGCATAGGTGCCGGCATAAGCCTCTGCCACGCTAAGCCCCTCAATATATGCACGACTATGGTAATTGAGCATCATAGTATCTACCGATGCACTCTGCAAGTCTCCTGTTCGTGGTGTAAGGTAAAAGGAAAAGAGACTATTCAGGCGATCTCTGTCCGAGTCGTCATAGTCATCTTTCTTCTCTTTTCGCTCACGCAGTTGCTTGTCCATATCTATCTGTGCATAGGATTCTATGCCAAATAGAGATAGGAGTAGGGCGAGAAGAAGTATTTGGGACCGTGGCTTCATCTCCATTCCTTGTGATTAAACGTAAGTGGGCGAGCAACTTTCGGTAAGTCAGCTACTACTGCACCATCTTTGACTACCTCAGTGCCATTAACAAAGGTTGAAACGACACTATGCTCAAATGTGTACCCCTCGAGTGGGCTCCAACCACACTTGCTAGCAATATTGTCCTTTGAGACCGTCCAAGGCTTATTAGGATCAATCAGTACCAAGTCTGCAAAGTACCCTTCACGGATATATCCACGCTGCTCCACCTCAAATAGGTCGGCTGGGTTGTGGCACATACACTCAACCACTCGCTCTATACTGAATACCCCTTGGTCGGCTAGCTCCAGCATCATCAGCAGTGAGTGCTGTACCAGTGGACCTCCTGAGGCTGCGGTAAGTGCACCGCCCTCCTTTTCGGAGAGTAGGTGTGGAGCATGGTCGGTGGCAATAATATTGAGCTTGCCACACCTTACGGCCTCTCTCAGGGCCTCTCTATCTTGAAGGGTTTTGACAGCCGGGTTCCACTTGATGCGGGTGCCCAGTCGTTCGTAGTCTTGATCCGTAAACCAAAGGTGATGAACACATACTTCTCCCGTGATGTGCTGGCTCTCGTCCAGTAGCTCCAGCTCTTTAGCCGTGCTTAGGTGGAGGATATGTAGCTTCGCTCCAGCCTCCTTGGCTAGTTGGCTTGCCTTTAAGCTACTTTCGTAGCACGCTTCTGCACTTCTAATAACGGGGTGCCACTTTACCTCTGGGTCGTTGCCCACTTCGGCAATCACCTTGGCCTTATTCCGCTGAATCACCTCCTCACTTTCGCAGTGAGTGGCGATCAGAAGAGGAGAATCTCTAAAGATAGCTCTCAGGGCATCGTCGTGGTCCACCAGCATATTACCCGTTGATGCCCCCATAAATACCTTCACCCCAGGCGTGTGCTTCCTATCCACCTGTGTGAGGAGAGAAGCATTGTCATTCGTAGCACCGAAGTAAAAAGAGTAGTTGGCAAAGGAGCTTTTCTTTGCGATTTCCATCTTGTCCTTCCACGCCTCTAGGGTGATGGTCTGTGGCATCGTATTGGGCATCTCCATATAACTGGTCACACCACCAAGAATAGCAGCACGACTTTCTGAGGCGATATCCCCTTTGTGGGTGAGCCCCGGCTCACGGAAGTGAACCTGATCATCGATCACCCCTGGCAGGCAGAGAAGTCCCTTTGCCTCAATTACCCTGTCGGCAGTTGGTAGCTCGTCCCCGCTTGTGTAGATGCAAGCTATCTGCTCACCTTCGATCAGTATAGAAGCATTCTCTAGTCTCTTCCCCTCGTTGATTATATTCGCTCCTTTGATTAATATAGACATGGTCTCTCTCTTTCTTTTATTCCTCTAGTTGCACACTTCCTTTCTGTGGAAACTTACGGGTCATTCCCCACCACCGCAGTTTCAGCACACCGAAGAAAGCTTCACCAAAGATGCTGCTATTCATCTTGCTAGTGCCGTGTACACGGTTGACAAATACAATTGGCACTTCAGTTAGCTTGAACCCGCACATCTTAGCGGTATACTTCATCTCGATTTGAAAAGCATATCCCTTGAAGTGGATCTCATCCAGATGGATGGTCCGAAGCACCTCAGCTCTATAGCAAACAAAGCCAGCGGTAGCGTCATTGACCTTCATCCCTGTGACGATGCGGACATACTTCGAGGCAAAGTAGCTCATCAACACCCTACCTAGTGGCCAATTGACCACATTGACCCCCTTCACATACCTTGAACCGATGGCTAGGTCGGCACCCTCCACGGCACAGGCTTCGTAGAGACGAACCAGATCCTTTGGGTTGTGGCTAAAGTCGGCATCCATCTCGAGGATATAGTCGTACCTCTTCTCAAGAGCCCACTTAAAGCCTGCAATATAGGCGGTGCCAAGCCCTTGCTTCCCTTCGCGCTCTAGAATATGCACCCTCCCAGGGTATTCTTCAATGATCTTGTGAACCTCCTTAGCTGTGCCGTCGGGCGAATTGTCGTCTACCACCAGCACCTCAAAAGGTATTGGTAGGTCCATCACCGCCTCTATGATTGCTCTGATATTTTCAATCTCATTATAGGTGGGAATGATTACCAACCTTCTATCGCCGACATTTGTCATACCTTTTCCTCCTTTTTCAAAGCTCTATCCTTTGCAAATAGAGCGTAGATATAAAATACAGTGGCTACTGCAAATAGTGGCAACCAAATATCGGAGCCTTGGATCATAAAGCCACCGGATACTAAATAGATCAATAACCCAATGAACGACATGCGATCCAGCCGACGAATCCTTTTCTCCTCGCTACCTCCTTTGCTACTTATTTGCAAAAGGGTCGCTATTGCAGCCATGCCACCACCTATCGCTACCAACCAGCCACTATAGGGTTTTGTGCAGTCGGGCTCAAACAGGATAGCCCCAATCAATACCAAAATAGGACCGATTGTCTGTAGGTATTTTACCCACCTATTGTCATATTTAGTATGCTTACTCATCACTTAAGTAGGTATATTTCTTCGTCCTCCTCCTTCATTAGGTACCGCTCTCTAGCAAATTTCTCCAAGCGGTCTCTCTCAATCCAGAGATCCTCTTTCGCCACCTTAGTTTTCTCTATCTCCCTTTTCAACTCTCGTATTTCTCGCTCTTGTTTGTCAAGGGTGCGGCTGTACTTCAGCTGAGTCCAAACACTTGTATTGCTGGGAATAATGATCTTAATAAGAAACAATATAGCAAATAGCAGAAAAGGATTGACCCTTTTCAGCCATCGCCAAACAGCCTTGCCCACGGCAGAAATATGACTTCCAATCTTGCCCATAACTACCCTCAAAGATACCAATTTATTCCGATAATAAGAGAGCCCCATCCGCGTAATCAGGGGTTACCCATTAGAAAGGTCTTGCCGTATGGTTTTCAGCGGAGTGCCTATTTAACACGGACCTCTCCGAGGTCCTTACCCTACCACTCTCAATAACTAATATATGTTCATTCGTACCGCAGTTCCTTCTAATGCGTAACCCCTGCCACGCAATTAGAGGTTGCTACAATCTATATTGATCCATATTAAGGATGTTGGGTTTTGAGTGCGTCTTCATCTTTCCAAAGTAGTAGGAGATAGAGAAGTTTACTGACGGGAAGGCGGTATCTTCAAAATAGAGCACTTTGAGGTTGGGGTCTTGCCTGAAATCGTTCTCTGTGCGAGATATCCGAATCGGGTTGCTAATGGCAAGTGAAAAATCCCAATCACTCCCGCTTGGTTGGTACCTCATATCTATCTTGCTCGTTAGTCTTTTCCCTACCAATACATCTTGCATCATCCAGCTGTGTGCATAGGATATCCCAGCGTTAAGTTGTAGACCCGAAGCAAGGGTAAATGTGTTATTAAAATCGGCGTAAGGCTGTGTATGCCGTTTCAGCCAAATTGCTTTTGGGTGATATTGAAAGACCACTCCTACCTCTGCGGAAGTATACCACCAGGGGGTAATATTTCCTGAGTATGAAAGGTTACCAGTCCACTTGTGTTGAGTAGGCATGTTTCTATTGGTAACAATGACGATTGGGGCTTCGTAGAAGTAACTATTTTGCAGGTAATCATTGGTGATAGAGTAGCTGAGACCTAAACCTAATGACTTCCAGTAATAGTCTAATCCAAATGAATGGGTAGAGGCGGGGCGTAGTTCAGGGTTGCCAACGGAGTAGAGGTAGTCGTTCCTTTTTGTGCGATAGCTATTGGTAAGCGCAAATGGCGGACGAAAGAGCCATTTGGAATATCTCAGACTGATATTGCCGTATGCTCCTGCATTATACCCAATTCTTACAGAAGGCAATAATTGCCCCACATTAAGCTTCTTATTGGCTGTTCGGGAGTAGGCATAAGTATGTTCGTATTTCAAACCTCCTGTTAAGCTCCATTCTCCTTTACTCATCTGCAGCTGGGCAAAAATAATGGCCAAATGCTCTTCGTACAAAGAGTGTGCGTCTGCGAGGGATTGCCCTTGTCCGTGGAAGCTATAGTTGGTGTTGCTTTTAGTCATCGTATATGAGGCGCCAGACTCTAGAGCCCATACGGGGGTTAGCTGTGTAGATAACTGAGTAGCAGCGTAGAATTGTTGGTTGCTTTCATCGTTGATATTCTGCTCCTCCTTAATAGGATTGCCATCGGCAGAGTAACGCAAAGCATCTGTGGCATGTGCTTTCTTCTTCATATAGAAGAGGGAGTTCAGCCAGTTGTATTTATCGTCTTTAGAGTGCCAAGAATGATTGAATTCCCCAGTGAAAGAGGTAGAGCTACTGTTGCCATTAGTCAGTATGTCTTGTAGTAGGGGTGTGGTTGGCTGCTCTAACGCTGTAGCCGATTCATACAGAGAGTTAGGAGCTCTGCGATAACTTGCCGTGCCATTAATGGAGTGTAACTCGCCGAGCTGAGCACTGGCTCCAAGGTTGAAGCTATACGCTAGGTACTTATTGCTATGGTAATGATTATTCTCCTTGATGACTTTGTTGTCGAAGTAGTACTCCCTTTCCACAAAGTAATGGGGATATCTCGACGAACTCACAGAGGCATTTGCAAACCCTTGCACACGAGAGTTGCCATATACGAAGCGAGCATAAAGTCCTTCATCGTGGGCAGGACGCTTTTTCCCATTTTTAATCGCGTTGCCAGCATAGCCCAAGTCGGCAGATAGAGAACCCGTATATCCGTTGATCTCTTTCAGTACGATATTAATATATCCCCCCGTAATACCACTTCCGAGATCTGCGGACTGCCCTAATTGCACTTCGATTCGCTCGATCATATCTGAGCGAAGAGCTAGCAAACGGTCATGAAGGGTACCACCTGATAGGTTGGTTTTTTGCCCATTGATACGCACTTCTGCGGGGTTGCCGTCGATTAAGAAGCTATCTCCTGACTGGCTTACCCTAGGGGTTCTTCTGAGGTAATCAATGGCATTATACCCTTTGAGTTGATACATTGGGGTATGCTTGATGTCGAACGTGAGGATTCCCTCTTTCATCCGAACCGCCCGTCTTACTGCCGTGACAGCTACTTCGTCCAATTCATTTGAGATAGAGACTTGGCGTTTCCCCAGGTTGATGATCCCATTGAGCGGGGCAGGTAATAGCTCCTCAAAGAGAACCTTACCTTGGAACGTTGCTCGAATAGCGGTCTCTTTCTCCGATAGGTCAAAGGCGACATACCCTAGGGAGTCGGTGTAGTGTATCTGGATCGTTTCGGCATCTTTTTCTAAAGAAGCTAATGTCGTTAGCGTCACATAAGGAATAGGTTCTCCATCGGCATCAATAATGGTTCCTACAACTTGTTGTGCGTTGAGTGACGAGAAGGCACTGAGTAGCACAGATATTATTGAAAATAAGGTGAGGTGTTTCTTCCTGTTCATATCATTCTCGGTATTAGTAGATTCAAATTTCTAGTGCAATTTACTTATCATTTTCCAGCCAGACAGCCATGGGGACTTTACCTCCAGGGATATAGTTAAAAGACATGCTAAACCACAGTCCATTGCATCCTGTTGCCTCAATATTCTCATCTTTTTTATTCCTGTATTCATAATATCAAATTCCATTTCTTACACTTGGGACACTTAGGGTCTGGTTGATTCCCATTTTCCATTCCATGAACTTTAACAATATCTACATAGCATACATGTTTAAATATATCACCTTTACACTCAAATAGATGTTGACAGGAGTTGCACGGAGAGTTGAAGTTCCCCGAAATATTTCCGTCAAAAATAGATATGGCTTTATAGGAATTCCATATTTCTTCTAAAGTTCGTTCTTAAATGTTTCCTAAAACAAACAGAGGGTTCTTGTAAAGCATTTCACATACAGTGCAAGTGCCATCACATACGTCAATTTTTTTCTTTTTCATAATGAAAACTTTTAAAGAGTTAGTTATTTGATTATTGAGGCATCAGTCGCATCATTTCTTTCGAAAGGGTTTGACCTCTGCTTTTTTTGCTTTTCCCAAACTTGTATTGAACAATAAGGAAAATACCTCTAGTTCCTCCATGAGAGTAATCCTGTCTTAAGATATTATTTGTATTGAGTAGGATTCTTTCATAGGCTTTATTGAAGATATCTGTAGCATAGATTTGTGTAATTAGTTTGCCACTTATCCAACTTTTAGATAGGCGTATATCAAAGTTGCTGTATCCTTTTGTTTCTCCTGTTGCATAACTCCCATTCTTGAGATGTCCTGAAATTCCGCATCTTAATGATACTCCTTTAGGAAATGTGTAGTTTAATCGAAAAGAATAGGCAATCAAGGGTTTGTTATAGGATACTCCTCCATATATCAAATCCTGTAATTGTAAACCAATATCTGCAAGAATAGCCAGTCTTTTTATCTGAGGGTTCATCGAAAGTCCTGCATAAAACTGATTATAATTTGGCAGGTTTTCTGGAGAAATCTTTATAATCATACTTTTGGGATCAAGCAATGTACATACTTCAAAAAAGCCATCCTTTACTCTAGAATACGAGAGGGATAAGCTTGCCCAATCGTAAGTGAGATCTGTTGTTAGAGAGTGCACATAGCTGTTTCTAAGTGTGGGATTTCCATCCCATCTTAGATACTTATTACTCATAAAGTAGTTAGCCGAAAGCTGATTGTAGCTAGGCTTATCTATTGTCTTGTTATAAGATAACTCCAATGAGAAGTCTTCATTCTCGTAAGAAACGGAGATCGTGGGGAGGTATTTTAGTGAACGCTTACTCTGTCCGTTGACAATTGCTCCATTTTTAAAGTACTTAAAATCAACAAATTCCACCCCAATCTGAGTCTGAGCTCTCCATCTTTTGGTAATATTGGCTTGTAAAGCTACATATCCAGTGAGTTGTTTTTGTCTAAAAAAATCGGTGTTCCTATTCGTGGTTTTGTACTTACCATCTCTTTGTGTGGAAACATATTCTATCCCAGAGAATAAACTAAAGACTTTTGAAAGATTTTGTTCGCAATCACCTTTTAGGGTTATGCTGTTAGCGATACTTTTTTGGTCAAAGTTACTATCCTCTTGCTCTGTTGATAGATGTCGATTAGCATTCTGATTCAAATAGAAATATGTTCCAGAAAAATCTATTTTTGTCTTCGTGGTATTAAAGTGGTACGCACCACCAAGGAATGCAATTGATGAGTTTGTTTGGGTTGTACTATTGAATTCTTGGACAGTGTAGCCATTATTCATATCGTGGTGGTGCAGCAATCCATCAAGATGCTCTTTTCCGCGAGTTGTAGGATCTAAGTTTGCAAAAAGATTGATACTGTGGTTGTCATTGATATGATAAACTACCTCTGTCGAGAGGCTTAGATTCTTCCGTACATCACTTAACTCCGTTATAGAGCGATTGCTGATCTGATTACCTAGGATGGAATAGTCATAGGTATCTTCTTTATGATACATCTTCTCTCCATAGACGTGATTTGTACCTACTTTGATGGATAGTTTGGGCAAATTGAGATATGCTGTAACATTAAGAGCATTTGAAAATCTCCCTTTTGAGCCAACTCTATCCATAAGATCAATACCCCAAATATCCTTAGAGGAAGTGGACGTTGTGATAACAATAGCAGATGAGACGTTTATTCCATATCTACCATTAGGGTTTCCTAGTACTTCTATCGTTTTTATTTCAGACGATTTTATGTTCAGTATTTCATCAATATTTAGTACTTTGCGACCATTAAGATAGATGCTTGGAGTCCCCTTGCCTAAAATTGAAATCTCATCCCCTTGAATGACAACACGAGGAATTTCCCTTAAAACATCCATGGTTGTCCCAATATTTTCTAAGGGACCTCCCTTTATGTTTACCTTAATGTTATTGGCCTTTCGAGAAACCCTTTTCCCTTGAACGTAACTCTCCCAAAACGGGCGTGTAAGGAGAG
>NZ_HF988889.1:0-5257 GCF_000435035.1 Porphyromonas sp. CAG:1061
GACTACAATAATAAACCGCCACAATACGCCCGCTTTGGGAGAGTTACAGTTACAGTGCTATAACCTTGATAGTCTACAAATGAAAAGGGGGTATCGGATTACGATACCCCCTTGTTTAGAAGCTTAATGCTTAGGATTAAGCATTACTTAGTTGGTCTTGGATCCTGCTGTAGATTCTTATTGATATCCAGTTGATTTTGTGGTAGACAGTGGATATATTCAATAGCGTTAGGATCTAGAGAAGTGAATGCTGACTCGGTATGATTAGATTGAGTCCCCTTTACAGAGGTTTTGCTCCTATCTACATTAAGGTGCCAGCGCTTCATATCCCATACACCATTGCCTTCGCCCCAGAGCTCAATCCTACGTTGGATTCTAATTTCATCTCTTAGAGCCTTCTGATCTGCAGGTGCAGTGTAGCCCTCAGCTCTCTTGCCTACAAATTCTTCAAGTGCTTTCTTTGCCTCGGCTGTCTTGCCTAGCTCGTTTTGAGCTTCGATTGCTAGCAATATTGGATCTTGCACTCTCAAGAATATATAGTCAGAGTTAAGGTTATCAGCATTGGTAACCACAAACTTCATAGAGGTGTAATCTGGGTAGTAATACTTTTCACCCGTTTTTTTGTCAACGAAATCCACTGCGATCTCTGGGTAGTCTTTCTGATTCACGAAGAGCTGTCTTCTTGTATCATTGTCTTGCATTTGATCGTACAGCCATGCGTAAATCAGTCTGCGCTGACCACGGCCACAATAGTTGCCATTAGTTGGATCCATGTGAGAGTAGAAAGATGCCCATGAGGTACTCGTCGCTGGAGTAACATCGTATCCCCAAATGACGTCGCTATTATTCACATTCCATGAAAGTGGGAATTCAGGAACGATATCCTTACCACCTTCAATCGCCATTTTGGCGTACTTTTCTACATTTGCCCAATCCTCCATGCAAGCATATAGCTTTGCGAGGTAAGCAGCCACTACATACTTATCCATATCGGTATGGTCGTCTTTGGTCGCAGCACAATGCTCAATGCCGATCGTTAGGTCTTTGATGGCTTGGTCATAAACCTCTTTTACGGTATTTCTGGCAAGGTCTACGTCGGTATCCTTAAGCATAATTGGCACAGCCATTTTGCTCTCGTTCCCTTTGTAAGTAGCTTGGTAGAAATTGGCTAAGTGCCAGTAAGCAATACCTCTGTAGGCATAGAATGGAGCATTATCTGCACTTGGATCTGGAGCATCATTGATAAATGAGTTGCAGTTTGCAATGATCTCATACCACATGTTCCAGTAGGTACGCACTCTACGAGTGTTTGCGGTTACGGTTACGTAATTGTACTCCCAATCGAACCAGTCCAGTCCTTTGGCTACCACATCTTCGCCCATCAAGTCAAAGGTCATGTGGTAGGCTTTTAGACCAAAGTCATCGTGGCTATCCCAACCGCCTTGGAGCTTATTTGCATTAGACTGTAGGAGTGCACCTCTTAAGTCACTTGCAAAGGTCTTATCGTCTTTTACTAACTCCTCTTTTTGATCTTGAGTCAAGTACTCAGAGACGTCGGCGGTAATGCGGTCGTTGCCACATGCTACTAACCCACCAGCTAGGAGTAGAGTTAATAATATCTTGCTAATGTTATTCATATTCGTTTGTCATTGATTTAATTAATGTCATCAATTACTCAGGTGCTACTTACAGTGAGATAGAGATACCACCTGATATAGCACGAATTACAGAAGGTTGGTTAGAATCTGGGTTACCTGTAAATGAGGTACGTGGATCCAGTCCCTTCCTAGCAGATAGCAAAAATACATTGTCTGCAGATACGTATAGCCTTAGGCCCTTTATCTTGATTTTCTCTGTGATGTCACTTGGTAGAGTGTAGCCAAGTGTTACACTGCGAAGAGATAGATAGGAAGCATCAGTGATGAATCTATCTGAAGTCTTGATCATAGAGCTTTGGTTCTGAAGTCTTGGGACATCGGTATTCTTATTCTCAGGAGTCCATCTGTTAGCGATATCCTTGTGGAAAGTTGCTGCAGTGTTTGAGCCATTATGCATGAGGTTACTGTAGTTCCAGTCCACCATCTTACCACCAATACCGTATGCAAATTGCATATCAAAGTCCACACCATAAGCATTGAGTGATGCGAAGAAACCACCCTCTAGGTCACGGTTTACACGACCTACATACTGGCGATCCTTAAGGGTAGAAGAGTGTTTCTTGTAATTGACTACATCAAACTTATCCTCCTTCTCATTGTACTTCTCATACAACGCATCACCATTCTCTGGATTGACGCCAGCATATTTTACTAGGTAAATATCGTTGATGCTACCGCCCTCTTTAAGAATTCTAATGCCAGAAGAGAGACCATTCTCTTTGAAGCGCTCTGGTAGGCTTATGATCTTATTTCTAAAGGTCATACCATTCACACCTAGAGTGAGCTGTACATTCTCGGTAGATACCACTCTACCAGTAAGCGAGAACTCAACACCTGTATTTCTCATAGAACCGATGTTCTTTGGCATATATGGGAAACCAGTACCACGCTCTAGTGGCTCATTGAAGAGTAGGTCGGTGGTCTTACGAGTAAAGAACTCCACCTCTCCAGTCAGTCTATCTTGGAATAGTCCAAACTCAAGACCAAGGCTTAGATTAAGGTTCTTCTCCCAAGTGATGTCAGGATTGCCCTTAAATTTATTGGAGATACTAACATTGCTTCCGTCTGACTCATAACCATAAAGGTTTTGGTATGGAGTGTACATGCGGTAGCCATCATTATCAAGTAGGTTATCGTTTCCTTGCTGTCCGATACTTGCACGTAGCTTAAGATTGCTGATGGTGTTATTATCCTTCAAGAACTCCTCCTCTGATGCACGCCATGATCCACCAAGGCTCCAGAAAGTACCCCAGCGCTTGTCAGGTGCGAATACAGAAGAACCGTCAAGACGGAGTGAAGCTGATAGGTAGTACTTCTCATAGAAGTTACCTGTAAATTGAGTGAAGAAACCCTCTACATTGTAGTTGCGCTCGTAAGAGATTAGGTCGGTTGTCTCACCAAAGGTGTTGAACTCAAGACTGGTTGGAATAATGGTATTCTTCTTAGAGCCGTAAGTGTGCTTTAGGTTCCACTTGTAGAACTCGTGACCAAGTAAAGCTTGCATAGAGAAGTCGCCAAATTTAGCGTCATAAGTAAGCACTTGGTTCCAGTTTATTGTGGTATAGTTGTCAAAGTTCTTCTCAAGGATACCTCTGTAGTCCTTACCGTCACCCATTCTTGGGTTGATAAAGTAATTGGTGAGGTCATTGTTTTGGTAGTAGTTGAAGGTCGTATTGAATTTGAAACCTGCACCAAAGTCAATGTCTGCCCTTGCAGTTTGGTTGATATAGAGACTTCTATAGTTATCTCTATTTAGTTCAGACTCACCTATGATGTTCTTACCACCAGAATACTTTCTCGCACCATTGATTCCAGGACGGGCATCACCAGTATCATAGATCTTTTCACCAGTCTCTTTATCCATCATAATCTTACCATCTTTGTCGTGAGCATAGACTGGGTAGATAGGAGCGATGTTACGAGTGAAGTTGAATACGTTGGAGAAAGCATTACTAGACTCATTACCGAAGTTACCTTGTGTATATGAGATCAGTGAGCTTGCAGTAAGCTTTAACCAATCGTACATCTCAGTCTCATAAGATAGGCGAGAAGAGATACGGTCGAAGGCGTTCTTGATAACATAGCCTTGGTCGTTTAGATAACCTACTGAGAAGAAGGTCTTGGATTTCTCTGAACCACGAGTGAGTGATAGGTTATACTCTTGTCTCATCTTTGGAGACATTAGGAGAGCTGCCCAATCATTGAAGTTGCTGGCATCCTCATACTTGATCTTAGCATTTGGATTCATTACACCATTGTTATCAAACAGTTGGTTGTCAGGTACATTGTAAATGTTGTAGCCTAGACGTCCAATTAGTGAATTGCCTGAAAGATCATTGCCACCGTAGTTAGTCAGCGTACCAGAGGTGATCTGATTGGCTTGCTCTAATGTAGGGAATATTGGATCTCCATTAGTATCTTCACCTAGTGCTATCCCGCGGTTTTGGTTACGGAATGCTTCCCAGTAGTAAGAGTAGTATTGAGCAGGGTCTGTAACTGTATCATACTCTGGCACACCTCTTTGGTTCACACCAAGGCGAGCTTCAAAGTTGACTGTCGTTTGTCCTGCACGACCACTCTTGGTGGTGATGATGATCACACCATTGGCACCACGAGCACCATAAAGAGCAGCAGAGGCAGCATCCTTAAGTACGTTGATAGATGCGATGTCGCGAGGGTTAATAGAGTTGATATTTCCGTCGTAAGGAGCACCATCTAGAACAATAAGTGGATTGTTAGAGGCGTTGATAGATCCTACACCACGAATTCGAATAGAGGTGCTAGAACCAGCCGAACCACTAGCTGAAGAAAGCTGAAGTCCAGGAACCATACCCTCAAGAGCCTTTACAGCATCAGGAGCTTGAAGCTTTTCTAGCTTCTTTGAATCCACTACGACCGCTGATCCGGTGAATGACCCTTTCTTCGCAGTACCATAAGCTACCACGATCACGTCGTCGAGGAGTTCAGTGTCGGGCACTAGCTTGATTCTTAGGGTTGGTGCTGCAGCTACCTCTTGTGTTTTGTAGCCTACATAGCTGACGATAATTAGCTCGCCTTGCTTAGCTTTTAGGGTAAAATCGCCATCCATTCCGGTCATGGTTCCTACTGTTGCGTCGGATTTAAGTCTTACGGTTGCGCCGATGACTCCGTCTCCACGCTCGTCAGTGACGATACCTTTGACGGTGATGGTCTGTCCTAATGCCGAACCTATTGTTAGGAGGCAAAGGGAGATAAGCATTAAAATCTTACTTTTCATACCATTTACTTGTTTGTTAATTGTTTTGTATTGCTCTCGTTAATATTATTTCTTTGCTCACACTTGAGCTATTTAGTTGTTTTCTCGGGTTGCGTGTGTGTTTATCTCAATTAATGTGTCTAATTTTTATTATCTGCCTCAATTTGAGTGTTACTTTAGTGCGAAAACATCTCAAATAGAGCTCTTACAAGCCAAAGGTATATTATTTTTTCGAGATTGCCAAAAAATAGGTTAAGAAAATGATGGGGAGGGGGCAAGGTGCCTAATCGGTGGGGGGTACCTAATCGGTGGGGGGTACCTAATCGGACAGGTCAGACGAGGCGGACAGGTCGGACGCCCCTCC
>NZ_HF988889.1:5328-12860 GCF_000435035.1 Porphyromonas sp. CAG:1061
GTCCTATTGGGTGATGGGGTGCTGGGGGAGGGGTTACTGAAGGGTGGAGGCGAGGAGCTTGATGTGGCGGACCATGCTGAGGAGACCATTGGAGCGTGTAGGGGAGAGGTGCTCTTTGAGGCCTATCTTGTCGATGAAGTAGAGGTCGGCATGGAGAATGTCGGCCGGGGTTTGTCCGCTAAGTACTTTTAGGAGCATGGCGATGATGCCTTTGACGATGACGGCATCGCTATCGGCCTGTAGCTGCAGGCGGGTATCGGCATCTAGCTCTCCTGAGATCCATACTCTGCTTTGACACCCTTCGATGAGGTGCTGTGGTGTTTTCTCACTTTCGGGCATAGGGTCTAGTTCGTTGCCCATCTCTATAATCATCTCGTAGCGATCCATCCAATCGTCGAGGAGTGAAAAGTCGGCAATGATTTCGTCTTGAATTTGATTGATAGTCATATTATATATAATGTGTATTTAATGTCCGTTGTCGGTTATAAGTGGGGTAGAAGTCCTTGTTTTGGCTCCTCAGGGGTAGGATCGTCGTGGTGGTTGAGTTTGCGAAGCCGTTGCTTAATCCGCTGTAGCACACGCCCAGAGAGGGTGCGAGGGGCATCTCTCAGGAAGCTATTGATGTGTCGCTTCTTCTTCTCGGGTGTGATCTCCTCCATCGGTATCATGATAGCGGTCTCAAGGACGTCACCGAAGAAGGGGTTGTAGCTGGAGCCAAATACCATCAGTGCCTCGGAGAGGCCTATATAAGTATTGACGAGAGGGGGGATCGTGGTGCCCATCTCTCGGATCGCTTGGCTCATGTTCTTGTAGTCCTTCTTGTGGTCTTGACCCGTGATGATCTGCTGTAGTTGGTCGATGGGTGTCTCGTACTGGATGGGGTATTTGCTGGTGACGAGTGGAACCTTTGGGGTAAAGTAGGTATCGAGATAGTAGTAGATGAGGTCGCGAGCCTTGGTATTGTAGCTCTGATACATGGTGACTTTGCCAAAAAAGTATTGGCAATCGTCGTGGATCAGCATAAGGGCTCCGAGGCCGTCCCAAAGGTTGTCGAGGGTAAAGATGGAGCGAGGAAGTCGACTCTTTTTATTGCCATCCAGGGAGGTGTTTTGGTTCTCCACCGTGACGAAGCTACGCCCTAGCTCTATGGTTTTGGGGAGATACTCCTTAATAAATAGAGGGTCGAATTGGAAGATCTCTCCACTCGATAGATGTGTCTCGTAGGTGCCATCGGGCTGCTTCTCTATGGCGTTTTTGCAGAGGATGTATCGGTACCCGCCGAGGATCTTTTGTGCCTCGGGGTCCCAGACAACGAGCTGCTGGTAGCCATTGGGTCGGAGGTCCAGCTCATCGATATCGGCTGCTTTGCCAGTGCCACCTCCGCCTGCCCTAAAGGCCTCTTCTCTCAGTCGGCCTATCTCGAGCATGGTATTGGGGGCTTCGTTGGCGTGGAAAGTATAGAGTTCGTTTTTGGCTCTATTTGTTTTGCGTAGCATCAACTGCTCGTGTAGCTCGCTACGAATGATTCGAGGGTCTATTGGTGATATGATTTTAGCCTGTCCCATGCGGATGTCTATGTGTTATTCGGTGTATTTTTGTGGAAAGTTGTAGAGGCTGTCCCTTAGTTGGCGGGCAAATTCTGTTGCCTCTTTGGGTGAGGGTAGTTCTTGGTAAGGGATAGGGTCGCCTACGTAGATGCGGAAGTGCTTCCCCTTGGCACGGATCAATTCACTGGGGAGTAGAATCAGTTCGGCATTGAACTTCCAACCACTCTTGGCTCTTCGCTTTGCCCATTTGTAGAAACGTGGGCTATTTTCGCCCTCAAAGTAGAGGGGTACGACCTGTCGCTGGTGCTGTGCTGCCATGCGAACGAAACTGGGGAGCCACTCGGTATCGTGTACCTTGCCTTCGCTATTCATACGGCTGCAGAGACCAGCGGGAAAGGTGAGTATCTGTTGGTCGCTCTCCAGGGCTTCATTGATCAGTTTGATCGATTGGCGTGCCTGCTGACCATATTTATTAATGGGGAGGAAGGTGTCTCGGAATTGGTAGACGTACATGAGGACGTCGTTGACCATAATCTTGAGTTGCCCACCATAGTGCCCACCGAGTAGGGCGGCGTAGATAATCCCGTCGGCACCTCCAAGGGGGTGATTGCTAACGAAGAGGGTGCGCTCCTCGGGCTTAGGAAGTCGCTCCGCACCGATGATGTCGCAGGTGATGCCAAGGTAGTCCATAATCTTGTACCCCATTGAGACGCCCCCCACCTCGTGCTGTAGCTCCATCATCTGATTGAGCTCCTCCTCGTGGATCAATCGCTGTAGCCAGCGGTAGAGAAACCCTGGGAGATAGCCTTTGTATTTGCTCTGTATCGCCTTCTTGATATCTATCTTCTTTTCGCTCATAGCATTATTTCATTAAAGGGTGAGGGGGTGGTGGGTGAAGAAGGTGCGGGTGGTGGTGAGGTCCTTCTGGAGTTGGGCCTGTAACTCCTGGAGGGAGGCAAACTTTTGGTCGGCTCGGATGAAGGCTCTGAAGGCGACTTCGATCTCTTTGTCGTAGAGGTCGCCTTGGAAGTCGAGGAGGTAGGCCTCTATCCTATTAAGCGGGATGCCTTCGGGGGTGATGGTGGGGGTGGAGCCGTAGTACGACATGGCGGGGTAGATACGATCTCCATGCCGCACCTCGGAGATGTAGACACCCTCTTCGGGAAGGGTGAGGGAGGGGTCGTAGGGGATCAGGTTGGCGGTGGGGAATCCTATGGTGCGGCCTATCTGCCGGCCTGCTTTTACCCTGCCGGTGATGCTGAACGGCCGTCCGAGGAGTGCCTCTGCTGTGGAGAGATCGTTGTGGGCAATCGCTTCTCTGATGCGAGAGGAGCTGACCACGGCGTCGCCCATCTGGAAGGGGGTGACGCGCTCTATCTGTAGCCCTAGCTGGCTAAGCCTTTCATCGAATTGGGGAGTGGTGAGGGCTGGTGTCTCCTTTCGGCCGAAGCGATTGTCGTAGCCGAGCTTCATGCCGATCACTCCTCGCTCTATGAGGGGTTGGGCGAACTGTGTGGCGGAGAGGGCTGCCAGCTCTTTGGTGAAAGGGAGGATCAGTAGATGGTCCACCCCTAGCTGGGCAATCAATCGCTCCTTCTGATCCATTGAGCAGAGGGTGTGTGGGCGAGGAAGATCAGGCCTAAGGAGAGCTAGTGGGTGCTTATCCATCGTGACCACTAGGCTCTCTGCGGAGAGACGGTGTGCCATCTCCTGAGTGGCTTTGATGAGGTGCTGATGCCCTTTGTGTAGCCCATCGAATAGTCCTATGGTGGCAACAATGGGCTTCCCCGATGCCTTCATCTCCTCTATATGGTGGTATATCTTCATCGTCTTATCCACTGCTCTGGATTGAGTTTGGTTCGTTCTTTCCACACTTGGAAGTGCAGTTTGGTAGCACCGCCTAGCTCAGGGTCGGAGTAGATCTTGCCGATCTCCTGCCCCGTCTTGACCTTGGACCCCTTAGAGACATAGACCTCAGTGAGGTTGCTGTAGACGGTGAGGTAATTACCGTGACGCACGATCACGTTGGTATTGAAGCCCTCTACCACAAAGATAGAGGTCACCTCGCCATCAAAGACCGCTCTTGCCTTGGCACCAGGGGCTCCTTGGATGTCGATGCCATTATTATCGATCTGCACATGCTTCAATCGGGCATACTGCTGTACACCATAGTGACCTACGATGCGCCCGCCACCAGTGATGGGCATTGGGAGACGACCACGATTGTCTTCAAACTTTGCAGAGAGCTTCGTCTCCGCCTCCGTCATAGCGTATCCCCCTTTGGTCTTAGCTCGCCTTTGCGTTGTGGTGGTCGACTTACCTTTTTGCTTTGCCGCTTCAGCTTTTCGCCTTGCCTCCTCCGCCTCTCGTATCTCCTTAGCGATCTGTGCTTCGATTTGCCTATTGAGGGCTTGGGCCTGTCGGCGTTGCTTGGCTAGCTCTTGCCGTAGCTTCTTCTCCTCGCCTTTGAGAGCTTTCACCTTGGTTTGCACCTTTTGCTTATCTTGCTCCAGCTTGCGCTGCTCCTCTTCTCTACTTTGTAGGAGGAGTGCCTTCTGCTGTCGGCTCTGCTCTAGATCTGCTCTCTGAGCGTCGATCTCTTGTCGTAGCTCCTTGAGCTTCTCCCCCTCTTTCCTCTGCCAGGTGGCATACTCTCGCAGATACATCGCCCTCCGCATTCCTTGTGCAAAGTCTTTGGCGGAGAGGATAAATAGGAGCTGGTCCTTCACGTTGCTGCCTCGCTGGAGTGCTCGGAGCGACTTCACGTAGGCTTCTTGACGCTTATCGAACTGCGCCTGTAGGCGGTTGAGCTCCTGCTCTAATGTAAAGAGTTGCTGGTCGGTCTCCTGTACCTCTGCCTCAAGAGTGGTGATCAGCTCTTGGCGGTCCTTGATCTGCCCATCAAGGAGAGCGAGCTGCTGTAGCTGCTCCTTGGCAGAGGAGGCGGTTTGCTGTAGTGCTTTATCCACACGTGCTATCTCAGCCTGTATCTGCTTGCGTCGGGCCTCTAGCTTTTGTACCTCCTTGGACTTTTGCTGCGCAGTGGCGTAGCCTGGGAGTAGCCCTACTAGGAGTAAAGCTACCATACAGCGAAACAATAGTTGGCCAGCTCTATTCAAACTCATCATAGTGATTGGATGATCTTATAAATATCCTGTAGGGAGATCCTCTGATACTGAGCGGGTGGAGTGGTCTCCCATGTGCGTGCCTTGCCCTCCTCCATATCTTGTAGGTCGAAACGTATGAGCCCATACCGCTCTGGACCTCCTCTAAACTCTAACTGAATAAGGGTGGGAAGTGGCCGCATCTCTCCTCCCATACGGAGGTGGGTAAAGCGGTCGTAGGTGGCTTGTAGCTCCCCTTCCCCTGGCACCGTTATGGTGGCTGAGGAGAGGTTGAGTGCGGTGTCAAAGAGTAGTTTGATCTGATTGCCACCAGGGCGAAGCTGGCTAGAGAAGAGGTAACCCTCCTCGGTTTGTTTCATCTCCATCCGACGGAGTGCGGTAGCGCCGATCTCTACGAAGTTGAAAGGCTTATTCTCAATCACTGCCTGTAAAATCATGGGGTCAATGCCTGGGATCGGCAGATAGCTAGAGAGTTTTCGATGGGCTTCCTCCTGAAGGAGGTAGTACTTATTGAGGCGGTCGAGTGCCAGTACGGTATCGTCGGCAACGGTCAATCGCCCTGCCTCCATAAAACCTATCGGGCGGATGGATAGCTCGAAGCCTTTGCCTGGAGCTTGGTACCACCGTATGCCGATGCCGTTCAGCTGGATCTGTTTCTCGGGAAGATCAATATTCAGCGAAACCCTACCACGGGCGGCAATGGAGGGGTACTCTTGCTTTTGGCTATAGAGCTCTATAAACTGCGACTTAGTAAGGTGGGGGTAATGGCCTGCTATCTGCTGAATCGCCTTGCGAGAAGTACCACAACTGGAGAGGAGTAGTAGGAGCGACCAGCAGAGGAGTAGGGTGGTGGTGGAGAGATGGTTATTCCTTTGTTTCATCTTTCTCTATGCTCTTTTGGTCCCGTTCGTGGACGATGTTTTCAATTTTCTTTTCGATTGTTGGTACGTCGCCTCCCGCTTCGAGTGCCTTGCGGAGTGCCTGTAGAGCCTCTTCGTACTCCCCTAGCGCAAATAGGATGTCGGAGTAGTGCTCGTAGTAGAGAGGGTCGGGCTCTTCTTCCTTGCTGATGGCACGCTCCATATAGATCTTGGCAAGTGGATAGGCCTTTTTGAGATAGAGTATCCAGGCGTAGGTGTCGAGGAAAGAACCGTTTTCACTATCATACTGCACTGCTTTTCGTGCCATTTCCTCAGCCCTATTGAGGTCCTCGGGAGTGCCGTGCTTAGTCATCCCGTAGGCGTAATTGTTGTATGCGGTTGGGATGCCTGCTGCCACAGCTTTTTCATAGAATTGGGTGGCTGTTGTCCAATCATCATCTTGTATCAAATCTGCCTTGATGAGTGCTATCTGTCCATACATTGGGTCGCCCTCCTCAACCACCTCAATAGCGTGGTCTACTCTTTTATTAAAGGTGATGCTATCCTCTTTATTCAGCGCCACCAGTGCCGAGTATAGGTTGAGCAATCCATCGTGGGGAATGGACTTTAGTCCTTGAGTAGTGACTTGGTCGAGTTGCTCCACATCCTCTGCATTGGCATACTTCTCCACAAAGTAGTAGTAGGGCGAAGGTCGCTCGGTGCCTTTTTGCACCAGCTGTGAAAATATCTGCTCCGCTTGGATCGTATCAGAGAGGAGTAGGTGGTCGTTGGCCGCGGCTAGTGCAAAGCGATCCTCTTCACTGTAGATCTGCTGTAGCTCTAGCTCAGTCTCGATGAGCGTGGGGAGTAGCTTGGTGAGGTCGTCGCTATTGCTACGTGCCGTATTGAGGAGTGATTGAACCCTAATTGGGTCGCTGCCCTCTAGCTGAGCCACTCGTAAGATCTCCGCCTTCACCGCTTCATTATTGCCTTTCATGGCATTGAATGAGGTGGTGATGTTGGAGAGGGCTTCGTTCTCAGGGTCTAGCTTTTGTGCCTTTTGAAGTTGCGTGATGATCTTATCGTCTTCTCCTCGCTTCTCATAGATCGTGACTAGGAGGAGCGTGGTCATGGGCTCATTGGGCTTTTCCTCTAAGCGCTTTAGTAGTATTTGCTCCGCCTCCTCAAGCCGTCCAAGGGCTATTAGTAGCCTGCTTTCGTTGATAATAGATACGATATCCTGTTCGGCTCCGTCTGAACCTCTAATGGCGCTGAGGGCTTTCTCTAGCTGGTTGGAGTTGGCATAGGTATTGGCGAGTTGGAGGCGGACCTCTCGGTCATTGGGTCGTAGCTCAAGTAGCTTTTTCGAGACCCTTTCGGTGCACTCCCAATCCCCAAACTTCTCTGAGAAATCTAGGAGCTTCCTGCCCGTCTGGTAGTCGAAGCCAGAGTATTGGTAGCTCTTCTCTAGCAGATCTAGCCCTCGCTTGTCATTGGCGTGCTGCAATAAAAGCTCTGCCAACCCATCTAGTATTTCGGGCTGGGTGCTATCAACTTGATACGCCATCCATAGGTGATTGAATAGTGGGGAGGGTTGAAGGTCTGGCCCATTCACCTGTAGAGCACGATCAAATAATCGATTGGCGACACTCGTTTTCCTCGATGGCATATCCTGTGCTGCTAGTGGCCAATTGGCAACGAGCAGTAGTAGGAAAAGGAGCCCCCGTATAGTCTTTATATTCATGCTTTAATAGTCTCTGCAATGTCTGTAAATTATCCCCTTCGATAATATACAAGTGTAAATATACCAATTTTCGGGTATTTGTAAGGGAATCGCGTGGATTTTAGCAGGGGTGACGCATTAGGAAGAGTCTTACCATGAATGACCTCCAACGAGGGGAGGTCTTCGTATTGATGCCAACTGGTCTTTGTATACACTCTCAGGAATACCACAGAGCATGGTAATGTCCTTCTTGCATCAACCTCATATTCCGTATGCG
>NZ_HF988890.1:0-14843 GCF_000435035.1 Porphyromonas sp. CAG:1061
CTACAACAAATCGGACCTCTCCGAGGTCCTTATCCCTTTGTCTAGTACAAGTAATAATATAAGGAAGGCAGCTTAAGTTGATGCCTCTAATGCGTAACCCTTGGGGTCGTAAGGGCGTTTTGTATACACATTCAGGAAAGTAAGGTCCATAGTGTCTACATTTTCAGGAATAGCGAATAATTGGTGTTCACTATATCAGGAATCCCCACATTAGGTTGGCGATTAAAAGGGGTCCTACAACAACCCCATATTCCGCACGCGTGCGGAATAGATTCCGTATGCGTGCGGAATACGTTCCGCAGGGCTACGGAATAAGGGCTTAGTAGGAAAGGGGTGTAGCAACACTATTCCTCACACAATAATTGTCTTGGAATGGGCTCATGTTTGGATAGCTCCGCATAAAATGCTAAATTTGTCCATAATCAAAACTAAAATAGAAGGGGGAAAAGGGGCATATTAATATGGAAGACCAAGCAGGTATTATCCGAAGTATCCTAGATACAGACCTATATAAGTTTAGCACGAGCTATGCCTATGCTAAGCTTTTTCCAAGGGCAAGGGGGAGATTTGCCTTTGTAGATAGGGCAAATACTATTTATCCAAAAGGGTTTGCGAGCAAGGTGGAGGAGCAGCTCCACAAGATGACTTCTCTACGGCTAACGGATGAGGAGGCAGATTTCCTCAGTCGTGAGTGCCCTTACATTCCGCCATTTTATATCGACTACCTGCGGGGCTATCAATTTGACCCACGGGAGGTGGAGGTTTGCCAAGATGAGGAGGGGCACCTCCATATCACCGCAGAAGGACTGCTCTATAGGATTACTCTTTGGGAGACCCCTATCCTAGCCATTGTCTCGGAGCTCTATTATCTTGTGACTGGGCAGGAGCCCGACTTGGAGCATGTGCGTAAGGTGACGATAGAGAAGGCTCAGATCATGAAAGAGCACAAGCTACAGGTATCTCTATTCGGCATGAGACGTCGATTTAGTGCCGAGGTGGAGGATACGGTAACGCAACTTCTGAAAGAGCATGCTGGCGAAAGCCTTTATGGCACTAGTAACGTCTACTACGCTATGAAGCACCACTTGAGAGTGACTGGTACACACCCACATGAGTGGGTTCAGTTTCACGCTGCGATCTATGGCTACAAGATGGCCAACTATATGGCGATGGAGGATTGGATCAATGTCTATGACGGCGACCTCGGAACGGTGCTCACCGATACCTATACCACCGATGTCTTTATGCAAAACTTTAGTAAAAAGCATGCGATGCTCTTCACCTCGATGCGACACGATAGTGGCGACCCTTATGCGTTTGTAGAGAAGGCGATTAAGAGGTACGAGGAACTGAAGATCAATCCGATGCTGAAGTACATTGTATTTAGTGATAGCCTCACTATCCCCAAGGCAGTGGAGATCAAGGAGTATTGTGCCTCTCGTATCCCAGCCACCTTTGGTGTGGGCACCAATCTCACCAATGATGTGGGCAATGATACGGTGCCAAGAAACATTGTGATGAAGCTGATCGGTTGCCAAATCTCTCCCCGACAGAAGTGGCACCACTGTATTAAGCTATCGGATGTAGAGGGCAAGCACATTGGCGACCCCGAGGAGATAGAATTGGCACAGAGGACTCTCGGAATTAAGCAATGAACTAGAGCAAAATAATAAATCATGGAAAACAAACAGACTAGAAGAGGCGAGTTGCCGGAAAACGCGTATCGCCCACTGAAGCCCGGAGAGAGCTACCACCCTGTAGTGGGGCCAGAGCAAAATCCGAAGCAAGCAACCGCCTACAGTGTCGGTTGGGGATTGATTATGGCGGTGATCTTTAGTGCCGCTACAGCCTATCTGGGCCTCAAGGTAGGACAGGTATTTGAAGCAGCGATCCCAATTGCCATTATTGCTGCAGGACTTACTACAGCTACGAAGCGAAAGGGAGCTCTTCTAGAGAATGTGATGATTCAGAGTATAGGAGCCTCGAGTGGTGTGGTGGTAGCTGGTGCTATCTTTACCATTCCTGCTATCTATATCCTAAAGGCGAAGTACCCTGAGATGACTGTCAACTTCCTACAGATATTTGTCAGCTCGCTCCTTGGCGGTGTATTGGGAATAATGATGCTTATCCCATTCCGTAAGTATTTTGTGAAGGATATGCATGGTCAATACCCCTTCCCTGAAGCTACAGCTACCACTCAGGTACTACTAAGTAGCGAAAAGGGAGGTGCCCAAGCAAAGCCTCTGCTTATCTCGGGATTGATTGGTGGTCTTTACGACTTTGCCGTCTCCACCTTTGGGGCATGGCACGAGGTGTTTAGCTCAAAGGTATTGCCTTGGGGACAATCCATTGCTGAAAAGGCAAAGCTAGAATTCAACATCAATACCGGAGCAGCGGTGATGGGTCTTGGCTACATCATCGGCTTGAAGTATGCTACTATTATATGCGCTGGATCGGCACTTGTATGGTGGGTGATCGTACCTATGATGAACCTCGTTTGGGGTGGCGATATCATTACCTTTGGAGATCCTAGCATCACTCAGACCATTGGAGAGATGAGTGCAACGGATATCTTCTTCCACTATGGTCGTAACATCGGTATCGGAGGTATAGCTATGGCAGGACTTATCAGCATCTATAATAACCGAAAGATCATCACTGGTGCGGTGAGCCTCGCAAATAGAGAGCTCAAGCAAAAGGGCAATAATGAGGAGGGCAACCAACCTCGTACCGACCGAGACATCACTATGAAGATGGTGGTTTGGGGTATCCTTTTGGCACTCGTTTGCATCGGCATCTTTTTCTACTTTGGGGTGGTACAGCGTAACCTTATGTGGGCGGTGATAGCACTGATACTTGTGGCTCTGATTGGCTTCCTTTTCACCACCGTTGCAGCGAATGCTATTGCGATTGTCGGCTCTAATCCGGTATCAGGAATGACTCTTATGACCCTCATCGTAGCAAGTGTGGTACTGGTGGCGGTAGGCATGGAGGGTCCAAGTGGTATGGTTTCGGCACTCGTGATTGGCGTGGTGGTTTGTACTGCTCTTTCTATGGCGGGCGGCTTTATCACTGACCTTAAGATCGGTTACTGGCTGGGAACTACCCCAAAGGTGCAGGAGAGCTGGAAGTTCCTTGGTACTCTAGTCTCTGCAGCTACAGTTTGTGGCGTGGTGATTCTACTTGAGAAGGCGTACGGGTTTACAGGCGATAATGCGCTACAAGCCCCACAGGCCAATGCGATGGCGGCTCTTATTGAGCCACTCATGACTGGCTCAGGAGCTAAATGGCTTCTCTACGGCATTGGTGCAGCTTTGGCACTACTGCTCACCTTTGTAAAGGTGCCTGCCCTACCATTCGCACTCGGTATGTTTATCCCTCTACACCTTAACCTCCCTCTATTGGCAGGTGGGTTTATCAGCTGGTATCTCAGCACAAGGTCCAAGGACGAGAAGCTCAATAAGGCTCGTCAGGATAAGGGTACCCTACTTGCATCGGGCTTTATCGCTGGAGGTGCGTTGATGGGTGTGGTGAGTGCGATCCTGAAGCTAGCTGGGGCTGAGCTAACTCTCACTGCATGGCAAGCCAACCCATGGAGCCATGTACTCACTGTGGTGATGTACCTAGCTATATTCACCTATTTGATTCGCTCAAGCAAAAAGGCTACGCCTGAGGCATAACACATATTATATATGAGTATAGAGATAAAAGTTCTAGAGACGGTCCAAGAGGTAATGAGCCACTTGGGACTAGAGAATAAGGAGCTGAAAAACCTTTATGATCCTATGGCCTATATTATGGACTTGGGAGGTAAGCGACTGAGACCATTGGTACTACTGCTTTCTTACCAAGCCTATAAGCCAAACGGAGCAGTAGAGGCTGTGGCACCCGCGATGCGGGCGATTGAATTGTTTCACAACTTCACGCTCCTCCACGATGATGTGATGGACGATGCTCCAATGCGACGGGGCAAGCCATCGGTCTATAAGAAATGGGGCCTTAATACTGCCATCCTCTCTGGTGATGGGATGCTGATAGAGGCCTACAAGCATCTAGCACAGCTTTCACCAGAGAAGCTACCGCATGCTCTTGATATATTCAATGATATGGGGAGTGCGGTTTGCGAAGGGCAGCAGTATGATATGGACTTTGAGCAGCTGCCACTCAGTCAGATGAGTATGAGCGACTACCTCGGAATGATACGGCTCAAGACCTCTTATCTATTTTGCGGTGCGGCCTCGCTAGGTGCTTACTTGGCAGATGCCCCTGAAGCAGACCGGAAGTTGCTTTGGGAGGCAATTGAAAAGATGGGGCTAGCCTTCCAGATCAAAGATGACTACCTAGATATCTATAGCAAGCCAGGCTTTGGAAAGGTGCAAGGTGGGGATATCCTTGAAGGGAAGCGGACTTGGTTGCTCCTCTCTGCTTATGCTAAGGATAGCAAGGAGGTACTTGCAGCCCTTGACCTGAAGGAGGATGATCAAAAGATTGCTAGAATGACTCAGCTATACAGCGACCTAGGCATTCGCGATGCAGCCCTTGAGGAGGTGGAGCGACAAAGCAAGGAGGCAACAAAGATACTGGATCAGCTATCAGTAGCTGAGGAGAATATTGAGCCACTTCGCCAACTATTCCTTACCCTAGTAAGAAGAGAGGTGTGATGATCCCTATCATCGATACACATTGCCACCTTTACTATCAGGACGAGTCGCCTCGGCTTGACTTTTCCAAGGATTTGGACGAGGTGATAGCACGGAGTAAAGCGGCAGGTGTCACCTATGCACTTTTGCCCAACATCGACAGCGAGAGCTATCCACTGATGATGGCACTCGCTAAGCGTTACCCCGACTATTGCCGTCCGATGATTGGGCTACACCCCACCAATGTGGATGCTCGGTGGGAGAGTGAGCTACGTTTTGTGGAAGAGAAGTTGGCCTCATCAAGTGAATCATTTATTGCAATTGGTGAGATAGGGCTCGACTACCATTGGAGCATGGAGTATCAAAAGGAGATGCAAGAGGTCTTTAGACGCCAATTGGATTGGGCAGTACAATACCACCTACCGGTGAGTATTCACAGCCGAGATGCCGAAGAGGAAACCATTGACCTACTAGCTACCTATCAGGCGCGAGGCCTGCAAGGCATCGTCCACTCCTTTGGTGGGGACAAGCGGCAACTAGAGCGGGTAAGAGATGAGCTACCCAACTTTATGGTCGGCGTTAATGGGACACTCACCTTTAAGAATAACCCACTCGCCTCCTATCTCTCTTGCTACCCTATTGATCGGGTGGTGGTAGAGACCGATGCCCCCTTTTTAGCACCAGTACCCTACAGAGGCAAGCGAAATGAACCCGCCTACCTCACGAAGATAGTCGAAAAGCTACAAGAGGTATATGCACTCCCGGAGGTGGCGGTGAGGCAACATTTATTTGACAATTCAAAAAAAATATGTAACCTGCACATATAAGTGCTATAGCTCAATAATTCAAATACAATCAATGAGTTACGGCACAAAAAACAAGACATTAAGAGAGAATAAAAACAAATAAACAACAAAAAACCGCCCCAAAAGTGGGTAGATACAAAGAAATAGATTAGATTTGTAGAGTAATTGGACAATGAACCGTCCAAGAATCAACTGGAGAGATGCTCGAGTGGTTGAAGAGGCACGCCTGGAAAGCGTGTATACGCCTAAAGCGTATCGAGGGTTCGAATCCCTCTCTCTCCGCATTAATATAATATGAATAAGAAAGTAATTTATCACTAAACTTAAAAAGAGAACTTACAATGAAAAAATTTCTAGCAAGTATCGCACTGTTTGGATTGCTGTCACTAGGCACAGCAAACGCAGTCTTTGCACAAGACGAGGCACAAGCTCCCGACTCTGAGGTGACTACTGAAGAGGTAGCAGCTCCTGCTGAGGTAGCAGCTCCTGTTGAGGAAATGGCTGCTGAGGATATCACTGTAGCAAATGAGGGTGGTTTCCACCAAGCACTTAAGACTAAGTTTATCGAGGGTGGTGCAGAGTTTATGGCTGCTATCGCTATCGTACTTATCCTAGGTCTAGCATTCTGCCTTGAGAGAATTATCTACCTCAACCTAGCAGATGTAAATAACGAGAAGTTCCTAGACGAAATTGATGCAAGGCTTCAAGCTAATGATATCAACGGTGCACTAGAGCTAGCACGCGACACTAGAGGTCCTGTAGCTTCTGTAACCTTCCAGGCTATCAGCCGTATCGATCAAGGCATCGAGGCAGTTGAGCGTTCTATCACTGCTTATGGTGGTGTACAGGCTGGTCTTCTTGAGAAGAACATGTCTTGGATCACTCTATTTATCGCTACTGCTCCATCACTAGGGTTCTTGGGTACCGTGATCGGTATGGTGACCGCTTTTGATAAGATCGAGCAAGTAGGTGACATCTCTCCTACAGTAGTAGCAGGAGGTATGAAGGTAGCTCTTATCACTACTATCTTCGGTCTGATCGTAGCTATGATCCTTCAGATCTTCTACAACTATATCCTATCTAAGTACGAGGGTGTACTCAACAAGATGGAGGATAGCTCTATCACTCTTGTAGACACTATCGTAGCTCACCAGGAGAAGTTTGCTCGCAAATAATCACAAAAGAAAGGAAATATTATGGCAGTAAGTAAAATCAGAAAGATTTCAAGCTATTCACTACTTGCTCTAGCCATCCTTACTATAATAGTAACCATCGCTTTCTTCGCAGGAGGGTACATTGACCCTAATGCTGCAAAGCCAGAGCCAAAGTTTACTAATGCAATATTCTATCTAATGTACTGCGCACTGGGCGTTACGCTCCTAGCGATGATAGGATTTGCCATTGTGGGATTTGCTAGCAACCTCAAAGACCCCAAGAGACGCCGTGCGTCACTCACTGGTCTTGTATCATTCATAGCAATTATTGTGCTACTCGTGATTACGTACGCCATTGGCTCTACGGATCCAGTATCACTGAGTTTAGATTTCCAAAAATACAATACAGACTTTTATCTTAAGTTTGCAGATATGTGGCTATACAGCATCTACGTGGTGCTGGGCATCAATATCCTTGCACTTATAGTATTTGCTATTAAAGGGGCTCTACGCTCAAAGAAGTAAGAAGTAACACTTAAAAGAAAGGATTTAAAATGGCACGTGGAAAGAAAAAAGTACCCGGCATCAATGGGTCTTCAACCGCCGATATCTCTTTTATCATGCTACTCTTCTTCCTACTAACTACATCTATGGGATCAGATAGTGGTTTGGCAAGACAATTACCACCATCTGTACCACCAGATCAACAAGATGTGGCCATTGACGTTAACCGCCGAAATATGCTCCGTGTATTGGTTAATACACGTGGACAAATCCTTGCCAATGGCGAGGTGGTGGATCTTGACGGACTACGCGAGAAGGTTAAGGAGTTCGTTCTCAATGAGAATGATCGTGCCGACCTCGCGGAGCGTACAGTGGAGACATTTGCCTTGGTTGGTGCACAGAAAGTAACTAAGAACCACGTTATCTCACTGACTAATGATGTGGACACTAAGTATAGTGACTATATCTTAGTACAAAATGAGCTTACCAAAGCTTATATGGAAGTAAGAGATATGATGTGTAAGAAGTTCTTTGGTGTATCACTGGAGGATGCTTCAACAGCACAACAAGAAGTAATGGTAGATATGTACCCTCAGAAGATATCTGAGGCTAACCCAAAAGAGTACGGTAAGAAAAATAAGTAACGAGTACACATTATGAGCAGATTTACGAAAGGTGGCACCCGTGAAGTACCAGAGCTGAATACCATGTCGCTTCCCGACTTGATTTTCGCTTTCCTATTCTTCATTATGATGGTAACCTCAATGCGTGAAGTGACTATGATGGTACAGGTTTCACTTCCCCATGCTACGGAACTAACGAAGATGGAGAAGAAGTCACTAGCTACTTATATCTATATGGGTCAGCCACTTCAGATGTACCAAGATAAGTACGGTACTGAGGCTACAATTCAACTTAACGATAAGTTCGCGACTACAGCAGAAATCTTTGACTATATCGCACAGGAGAAGTCGTCTATGTCAGAGGCAGATGCCCCTTACATGACTACCATCCTTAAGATTGACAAAGATACTAAGATGGGTCTTGTAACTGACGTTAAGCAGAGACTAAGAGAGGCAGATGCACTGAAGATATTCTACAGTGCGATAAAGAGTAACGAATAATAGTTACCCACTTTATCCTGCCAACACATGATAGGCGACATCGCCCCTACACCACGTAGGGGCGATGTTTTTTTAGGCATCGATTCCACCGGCTTCTTCCATCGCAATCAATCAGTTTGCTTAAAACAAACATTTACGTATATTTGCAATACCAAAGTATACAGAGAGAACTAAAATTATAGATTCAGTAAATGAACTAATAAAGATGGAGAATAAGACTAAAACAAGAACAGAAGAGCAGCGTTTCCAGATACGCAAGAGTATCGGAATGTTCTTAGGCATTGATGTATCGACACCAGATGAAAACAATGTAGTAACGGTAACCGAGAAGCGACTTCTCAATGGTTGGCTACTTAATCAAGAGGAGTTAAAGGTCTTTGGACGAACCGTATACCCCGAGAGAAAATTCAAAATACGTGCGGAGGTATATCAATTAGATCTAGAACAGATAACCGTAGAGTGGATAAAAGAGCAGATGAAAGAATTGGGTATTAAGAGGTATGATATCATCCGTCAGCTAGCGATTGACAAATCCAGCTTATCGCTTATCTTGAGTGGCAAACGAGGATTATCCAACACGATGAAAGTAGCCTTCTTCTACTACTTCAATTCATATCTCCTCACAGAGCTCCACCGTAACCAAGTCACGGATGAGGAAGAGACAAAGAAATAATCTTGAATATCAAGAGTCAATTTACTAATGGAGACTGTTGCACGAAGGCGATCTGCGGCGTTGCTTTCGGGAATCGGCCTAGGCCACGTATGTGAGTACGCTCCCTTTGGTCTCATCTTTTTGTGTGTGCCTGGTGCCCTACGTGCACCTTGCCCTCAGCGTCTGGCATCTCATCCTTCGTGCAAAGTCTCAGCACAATTGCTTCAAATGTACGAGAATGGCACTTCATGCAACATTCTCTAATGATGTAACGGCCTATGTGAACTTCAACTCTAAGAAACATCTCCGCCTTTTCCTAGAAACGCTAACTTATTAATTCTTATTTTACAAAGATAGCATTATTGGGGCTTACACACTTTTTAGGGACAGTATCCTTCACTGCCGTTTGACTGCTTGTCCGCTTGATACGCCTTAGCATTAGGATTCTGTTCGTCCAGTAACGAATTATCTATTATTCCCTCTCTTAACCTAAGTTTGACCCCTATTTGAGTGCAAGTAATTGATATTAGTATGGTTGTCATTTTTTCAAGGGTTACTGTGTACAACAAATTTTGATTTTTCTAAATGGGTAGATGGGATTCCTTTAGCTTTCAGTTGTACTCGTATGTTATTGACCACCCAATAGACAAGTAGTAACGAATAAATCCATCTGTATTAACACAAAGAGCTCGCAATCGCTCCTTTTCTTTTCTCTTCGGTTCGTCCGAACTTAGCCATTTAACCACTCGGCTTACTTTCCTCAAAATAGAAGTTGGTGAGATCGTTTCAATTTGAAAAAACAATTACCCTGATGAAATCAGTATTTCACTCCTCATAAAGTCCAAGAACCACCCCAAATATACTTCAGAGGTCAAACTAGGGCTATGTAAAGAAAAAGAAAATGAGTACGTTTGTAACAGCGGAAGTAATAACGCCACCCCATTGTCTAAAAATGGGGAACACTATAGTTCAACCTGAGATAAGTAAGATAATCTATAGTTAGAAACAAAATTATTAGGTACAACTGACCAAGTTTTAAGCGAATACCTAATATTGATTGTTTTGTTGTCAATAGTTTTTTTGTTCTTTAATTTGACCAATATTCTTCTATTATGGATGCAAGGCAGTGTATGATTGTAGATTTGGAAAGAAAGGGTGATAGGCAAAAGTTTATCACCGAACAAGTTGCATCTATAAAGAGGAATGAAAATGGTTATTGGGCAGTTAGATTTATAACTTCTCCACGTGTTTTTCAATACAATCCAGCTCGCTTACTCTGCTTAACACAACCAGAGGTAGTAGACATAGATAATAAAGGACTGTATATAAATAATAAGCGTATTACTGGTATCGCTGAATTACTTCGATTCTCAGATCATAATCTCAGCTTTTATCGTATAACCTATACCAATGGTTATGCCGAAAGCCTTGAGGACAAGAATGTATATATTACCCGTACACCTATAAATGAGTGTGGCGGATCGACATGGGATTATCTCAATAAGCTTGCAGAAGAGACCGGTCTTTGTGATGAGGAAGGAAATAACGTTCTATCAAAAGGGTATAGCTTGATAGACTTAAAGCGAGACAATGTTTCTCTTGCTCAATACCTTGGGAATAAGAAAAAGTTGGCAACTTATTCATTACCAAAGCAAGTCTATTACCCTTTCGGATGTAATGCAAGCCAAAAGAGTGCGGTAGAGGCTGCTTTGACTAATCAAGTCAGTATTATCCAAGGACCTCCGGGTACAGGGAAAACACAGACTATTCTTAATATCATTGCTAATTTGCTTTTAGCGGATAAGAGTGTATTGGTCGTTTCCAACAACAACTCCGCAGTTGCTAATGTAGCAGAGAAACTGGAAAAAGAAGGGCTAGGCTTTATCGTTGCCCAGTTGGGTAATGCAGAAAATAAAAAATCCTTTATTGACCAACAAGTTCCATTTTATCCTAATATGGAGGGATGGCTGATAAATGATTTATCCACGATGAAGAAGGTAGCTAAGGAGTCTCTTAAGACAGTATCACAGGGCTTTGATGACCAGACAAATCAGGCAAAACTCAAGGCGGAGTATCAAGCTTTGATGACAGAGAAATACTATAGTGATTCGCAAAATGGTATTCACTCATTGAATACGGAGTGGTTATATCGTAAGCCTTCTAAAAAGCTGATGAAATTACTCACGCTTATCCAGTTAATGGAAGAGCAATCAAGGAAACCTAACCTTTGGTTTAGAATGAAATGGTCATTTGTCCTTGGTGTGCGGATGTTCTCTTTCTTGAAGAACGATATATCCCAAGTGACTGAAAGCTTGCAAAAGGTATATTACAGCAGTCGAAAAGCGGAGATCCAAAATGAACTTAGTCAAATCTCCAATAGGTTGGCTTCTATAGATCTCCACAATAGCGTGAAAACACTGACTAACTCATCACTACAGTTGCTCAAAAATGAAATGGCTCAACGCTACAAAGGGGGTGATCGACAGTTGTTTTCCTATAAAGATTTCAAGTGCAGGACAGAAGCATTCTTAAAAGAGTACCCTATTGTACTGAGCAGTACATATAAGTCAAACTCCAACATTAGCCCAGACTATGTGTTTGACTATGTAATAATGGACGAAGCTTCTCAGGTGGATATTAAGACTGGAGCTTTAGCCTTATCTAGTGCAACAAATGCGGTAATCGTTGGCGATGACAAGCAGCTACCCAATGTTGTGAGTCAAGTAGAGGCACTTGCTTTTAATGCAATACAGAGTTGTTATAATGTGCCTGATTGCTACAATGCAGTGACACATAGCTTCTTACAATCTTGCACAGAAATATTCAAGGATGCACCCACGACATTGCTGCGAGAGCATTATCGTTGTCATCCGAAGATTATTGAGTTCTGCAACCAGCGTTTTTACGATGGTGAACTTATTACTATGACTAATGATTCCAATGAAAGTGAAGTATTAAAGGTGGTACGGACTGTAAAAGGTAATCATGCACGTGGACGATTCAATCAAAGAGAAGTTGATGTCATAATACAAGAGGTGTTACCAAAATATACAGATAAGGGGAGTGTGGGGATTATTACTCCATATCGAGATCAAGCTAATGCCATCAACTCGGCATTGGGACAGGATATTGCAAGCACAGTGCATAAGTACCAAGGACGGGAATGCGACACTATTATAATAAGTATGGTAGATAATGCCCCATCAGTATTCTCCGATGACCCTAATATACTGAATGTGGCCATCTCACGAGCTAAAACACATCTCTGTATTGTTTGCACAGGTAACAATATACCAGAAGATACGAATTTACATCAACTTATTGATTACATTCAGTACAATAATTTTGAGGTAGTTGATAGCAAACTACATTCGGTGTTTGACATTCTCTACCAACAATATACAGCTGAGAGACTAGCCTATGAGGCAGACCATCCGAAAGTGTCAGAATATCTTTCAGAGAACCTCGTGTACAATATTTTAACACAAGCCTTGAAAGAGCTAGAGTTACATAATTTATCTGTTGTATGTCACTATCCTCTTTCAAAACTAATCTCAAGTTGGTCAGTTCTAAATGAAGAAGAACAAACCTTTGCAAAAAGCCCCTTTGCTCATGTCGACTTTCTAATCTATAATAATATCACCAAGCGGCCACAGATGGTGATTGAGGTAGATGGGTGGCACTTTCACAAGGAAAGTTCTGTTCAAGAAGTGCGAGACAAACTTAAAGATAGTATTCTCTACAAGTACGATCTTCCTTTATATCGTATTTCTACAACAGATACCATAACAATAAATAGCATTAAAAAACAACTAGAAGAAAATCTGGTAAATAAGGCTATATCGCAACAAAGTACTGGAATGTAACAAACAAGCTAAAAGATCAGATTTCACCTCAATTCCGCAGGCTGAGTTTTTATTGCTTTAGTCGGGTATTATTGAAGAATATTGCACGAAGAGCCATTCTCCAAATATGCAACAGTCACCAGATGTGTAACGATAACGCATATTAGAGGTACTTGCTTATCAACGATCGACCCGTTCCAATGATTTTGCGAAGGTGGGTGGAGGGGCAGTCAGCTACCATTGTCAATGAGCTATCACTGAGGTTAGAGGTGCTGCTGGTGGAGCCAATTGAGGAGGGTGGAGAGGGCTTCTAAGGAGAAGCCTGGGGGCAGGAAAAGGTACTCGCTGGGGTGCCCACTATTGGCGGGGATAAAGAGGTGATTGAGCCCCTCAAGCTCTTTCACGGTGACAGTTGGGGAGGAGGTCGCAAGGCTCTTTATCTGTGACAAGTTTCGTTTCGCTTCCACCTGCATATCCTTACTTCCATTGAGGGCTAGGATTGGACAGGTAATTCGCGGGAGATAGATTGAGGGATCAGTCCTCAAAAATCCTTTATAGAATGGTGACGAGATAGCTCCAATCATATTTCGTCGGTACTCCTCACTTTGGACCACTCGCTCAGTCTCTATTCGTCGCTCCTCCTTCACTAGTGGCAACACCCTATCAAAGTACTCAGCAATCAGCAGTGAATCACTCGCTCTGCTAGTAGAGTGGTAAGCTATCTTACCAAATAGCTCCTCCGTCACCTCCCCAAAAGCATCCCATTTATCAGGCTCAATCAGATCCGCCATCATCACCTGATTCTGAAAGACAATCGTCTCTATACCATTCACCCCAGGAGCCGCCAAAAGCACTATAAAGTCAACGAGTGAAGGTGAATCAGCAGCCACCATCTGTGCTAGCAGGCCTCCTTCGCTATGTCCTATCACCCCCACCTTTTGATACTTACCTTGCGAATGAAGATAGGTGAGAGCGGCCTCCACATCTGCTTCAAAATCGGAGAGCATTGAGGCGTAAAAAGTGCAAGTAGAGTGTCCCACTCCACGCTTATCGTACCTCAGTACGGCATATCCCTCACGAGTAAGGTAGTCGGCTATGTCAAAGAGCGGTTTATGAGGTCCGATCTTACTATCTCTGTCATTCGGTCCACTACCAGCTACTAATAGAATCGCTGTGGTGGCTTTGCCCTCCAATGGTTCTGTAAGAGTGCCCGAGAGGACCACATCGGCCGAAGGAATCTTTACCTCGGTCACTTGGTAAGGGAGCTGCTCCTCTACCTTTTTATACTCCCCTCGCACGAGATTGAGTGGTGCGAATAATCCTCTTTGAGCAAAAAGTCCCTTGATCGTATCCCCTTGCAAAGTTCCTTGAAACCTAGCCCCTATCGACTCACTCTGCCATCGCACCATTAGAGAATCGGGCTGAAAAACAAACTCATCCACCACTATCCCCTCGGCATTTTGGTCGGGACTATCCAATGACGCCCGATACCCCTCAGCTGTTTCGGAGACATGTAGCACCAAAGGCAATGCATAAGTGGGCGACACCCGCAAATCACCGTGCCAACTACCGACCACTTGGGCATGACACGTCATAGCCCAAAGCGTCAAAGTAAAAAATAATGTCCATCTCATAATAGTGCAATGTAACTGGTTAACTATCAACAAATATAAACAGAATAATCGATATCCATCATCGTAGTACCACCATATCCAGGGGTTACGCGTTAGAAGAAGACGAGTGAAAAAAGCCAGCTACAATAGGGTCAGAAAGGGCCCTTTACAACCGGCTGAAATTCAAAGCCATACAAAATCGTTTGCCGAGATGCAACTAAGCAATCGGCGAGTTGCAACTAAGCAATTGACGAGATGCAACAAAGCAAATGCTTAGTTGCATCTCAAGTTTTTCCCACTCACATAGAGATTCATAGAGCTGCCTCCTAGTGCGATGGTGAGTACTCGGGTCCATCGGTCTGTCCATCACAGTATGAGTTGCTACTTCCATTGCGACGGATTGAAGCGATACGTTACTCGTGAAATACCTTGCAATGGTTGGGTCGCAGTGCATGGGTGACGCATTAGAAGAGATGTTGTACGAATGATCATATACAAGCTGTTG
>NZ_HF988891.1:0-7852 GCF_000435035.1 Porphyromonas sp. CAG:1061
GCTATCTGAATGGCACCCTGTCGGGGGCTCTGCGGGAGGGTATCTTTATCGGACAAGTCGGACGAGTCGGACAGGTCGGACGCTGTGATAGATGGATGGGTGGTGACTGTGGCTGGTCACCTATCTTTTTAATTGGGAGGGGTGGGGGGTGGCTAGATATTGGCGTAGATGCTGAGGGTCTCGAGTGGGACGTTGCCGAGCTCTGAAGCGACTTGGGAGTAGTTGCTCTCTGGGGTGGTGAGGATACGGTCGCAGTGCGAAAGGGCGAGTAGCTCGCCGAGGGATTGTATTACTCCTTTCAGTGTGTCGGGGTCGGCAACGCTGTGGGGTACATAGACGCGCTCTCTAAAGATGGTGGCGAGCCGCTCACGCTCATCTTTGGAGGTGGTGGCGATGTAGAAGTTGGTCTCTCTATCGGCCTCTATCATCTCTTGCATCCGCTTGATGAATAGTTCGATGGGGCATTCGTTGAACGTGGAGCGGGAGTTGGCTCTTCGATTGATATGCACTCCTACCACGCTATTTTTCCAGCTTGCCATAATGGAGAGTACCACGTTATTGACCTCCACGGTCGATTCTAGCACATCGTACATTCCGTAATAATTGCCGAAGCTCTGGTCTGTGGCAATCAGTAGGGACTTCTCTCCATCTTTGAGAAGAGCCTCTAGCTCGTCTCGGTCGCGTGAGATCATCCGTGCGAGATGACTGCCAAAGAGTACTCTATCGTACCTCAGTGATACGATGGGGTAGGAGAGGTATAGGTTATTGATCATGGGTGGCATATTTAGTAGCGTATCCCATGTTTCAGAGGCTCTCAAAGTGATCTCCTTCGTGGCTAGTCTGGGGACAAGGGTGAAAAGTCGGTCTGTGGATACCGGCATCTCTTCGTCGGTATGCCAAATGATCTCGAGAGGGCGGTGATACTTCTCTGCCAAGTAAATCATCGAAGCCACCGTCCGTACTCTACTTGCTACTCCTCCCATGGGCACTAGTGTGATGCCCTTTGCCTGTAGCTTGCTCTCCTCTTGCTTCTCTACCACCTCACTCATCGCTTACTCTCCTTTTTTCTTAGTCCAAAAATCCATGATTAGCTCCTTTACCTGTGCCTCGAGACCTCTAAACGTCTCTAGCCTACGCATGAGCCACCAGCCAAATATACCAATTACCAACGACCTCCACACACTATCGAGCAACGGATGCCCTGCGTGGGGGAGTAGATAATTGACCAACATCAATAGCCCAAAGAGAGCTACAATCCGCACCAGCTCTCTACTAAGCGGGGTGATTTGTAGCTTTCGCCAAAGCACCAATTGCTGAAAGGTGTAGCTCACCCCAAAGGTAATCATCGTAGCCACAGCGGCTCCGACCATTCCCCAGAGCTCGATCAGGTAGAGATTGAGCAGGATGGTGACCACTACCACTATTATGGTGTAGGCGAGGGTCCAGAAGTAGTACTTGGAGTACCTCAGTATGCCATTGCCGAAGCTAAAGGCGAGGTCGATTAATTTCCCTAACCCCAAAAATAGCACCACTCCTTTGCCGAGTGCATAGGTTTCGCCATTGGGAATGAGCCAAAAGAGCAGGTCGATATTGACCCAAATCGCCAGTAGTAGCAATGCCCCTACCAATAGCTGATAGCACGATACTCGGCGATAGAGCTGATTGAGCCGAGCGGTATCGCCACTGTGGATCGCCTCTGAGGCAAAGGGCGACGACATGGCACTGAGCGAGCGTGAGGGCATCTCAATTACCGCCACCACATAAAAGGCGATGGTGTAGATACCAGCTGATGCCATCCCGAGTTCGGCAGAGACCATAAAGAGGTCGAGGCGCTGCACGATGCTGCTGCCCATAGCACTCAGGAGTGTGAAGAGGGTGTAGCGTCGGAAGTCTTTCCGCACGTCGGGAGTGATGGGTTCGATAGGTGCGCTAAGTGCCTGAGGCGATATCCGTAGGCTGTAGAAGAGGGTGACACACATCATTACTCCATAGGAGAGCACAAAGGCGATCACAAAGAGGTCGAAGTCGATCCAGCCGATCCCATAAGCGATGTATGCCACGAGTAGCAGGAGCCGGAGCAGTACTTCGCGGCTCACTTTGGGCAATACTATACGCTGCTTTAGGCTACAGTAAACCTCGAGTAGGGTTTGGTAAAGGATGAAGAGTACCAGTGGCAGGACCATATAATAGTACCGCCGGAAGAGGTCTTCTTCCCCTCCTTTAGGGGAGAAGTAGGCGACCAGGGGCTCTTTGAATAGGAGGTAGGCACCGCCAAATATCAATAATCCTAGGAGTGGAATGGTGAGTAGCAGACGAAAGAAACCCCTATCTCGTCCATCATCTGTACGAAAATAGGGGTAATAGCGAATGCTGGAGCTATTGGTTGCCAAAAGGGCATAGCCCGAAACCAAAGTGGCGGCTTCGACCAACACCCTTGTGAGACCAATCTCCTCGGGGGTTAGTAGGCGGGTGATGACAAAGAAGGTGCTTAGGAAGCCGATCCCCGCACCGATTAAATTGGTGAGGGTACCTTTGAAGCTCTGCCTAAATACCACGTTCATACCGCTTGCCTATGCCTTAAGTCGCTCGTGAATTATTCTCGAGGGGTCATTGTGAGCCCTACCTCTACCACTCCTTTGACGATGGAGTCGGTGGAGAGTTGCCGGACGCTGTAGGTGTAAACCCCTTGCTCGGGGTACTGCACGCCTTCCTCTATCCGAAGGCTCTGCTCGTAGATCGCAAAACCTCCACTCCTTAGCCGAAGGTGAGATAAGGGTACATTGACCACTCGTGTGGTGAAGTGCCGAGAGGGGGTCTCGAAAGCAACCCCTATCGGTAGTTGCTGGTATCGGATGTCGCGCTTCAGGCGTAGGACGAGATCTACATCATACAATTGTGTACTATCGAGGTCGCTTGTGCTGAAGAATATTTCCTGATCTTGTGACCACGCCTCATCGGGAAGCTGCTCAAAATAGTGGTACCGAGGTTCGTTGGGCTTACAGCCAACGCTGACCACTATCCAAAGCACTATCCATGCCACTTGGACTACAAGTTTGGCACTCGCCATACCACCACCTTTCATATCCCCTTTGGCAGCTCTTCTTACCTACTTAGTCCGATGGATTCCCGTCACGATTGTTGCGACCTCTTCGGTCCCGCCTATTTCGTGCGGTGCCCTCAGAGGCTTGAGCTTGAGGCTGGCGGTTGTTATTCCGCCTACGGCGCCGTCTGTTGCCACCCTCCTTAGCGGGGCTGGTGCTCTGTGCGTTGGGAGCTGCTTGCTTCTCTCTATTTTTCTGCCTTCGGTTATTGCCCTTGCTCCGTCTCTGTCTGCGCTCTTTTCGCTCGTCGTCAAAGCGGTTCATGCTACTCTGCAGTAGGAGGTCGTTTTGCGTTTCCTCTACGGTCGCCTTAGGTGCTAGCTCCTCATCGCCTTGGAGGTTGTAGGGGAGCTTGCCCGCTTTATTCTGTGCGATGATCTCATGGGCTCGCTCCTTGGAGATGGTGATGGGCTCAGAGACCTCGCGGCGGTCACGTGCCTTTGGCACGTAGGTGAGCTGACCTGCTAGGATGTCGGCTTTCATAAATCGATAGTCGCCAACGGAGGTTCGTAGCTCTATGGAACGGTGGGGGAGCTGCTGCTGTGCCTCGAGGTAGGTGTCGGCCTCGAAATTAAGGCAGCACTTGAGCTTGGCACACTGACCTGCTAGCTTTTGGGGATTGAGGGATAGATCTTGCAGACGAGCGGCATTGGTGCCTACCGATACAAAACTAGTCATCCAGCCTGAGCAGCATAGCTGTCGGCCACAAGGGCCCAATCCTCCGATCCTTCCCGCCTCTTGTCGAGCTCCGATCTGCTTCATCTCCACACGGATATGAAAGGCCTCTGCCAGCTTTCGGATCAATTGACGGAAGTCTACTCGCCCCTCGGCGATGTAGTAGAAGATGGCCTTTTGCCCATCTCCCTGATACTCTACATCGCCTATCTTCATCTCTAGACCAAGGGCGTCGGCGATCTGGCGACTGCGGATCATTGTCTCTTGTTCTAGGGCTTTGACCTCGTAATACCGCTCCATATCGGAGGGCTTGGCAATACGATAGATGCGGCGTGGCTCGCCATTGGGGTGGCGGTAGTTGACCTTCGCCATCTGCTTTTGTACCAACTTTCCGGTCAGCGTTACCTCTCCAATGTCGTGGCCGGGAAATGCCTCTACCGCAACCATATCCCCCTTGTGGAGGTCTAGTGCCAGGCTATTGAGGAAGTATCCCTTGCGTGTATTCTTGAATTGCACCTCTACAAACTCCTCGCTATTGCACCCCTCTGGAAGATCGCGGAGGTAGTCGGAGACGCTAAGTTTCTTTTTGCGGTTGGCAGCAAACCCTTCGGCTCTAGGCGAGGAGTAGTGTGTACCAATATTATTTATATCTTCTTGGATCATTACTTATTCGATATTATATACAATATCTACAAAGTTACCTTTTTCCAGAGATACCTACAAGTTGGAGAAAAAGGCAATCATCACTTAGACCTTTCTAGAAGTCTATTTGGATGGTACTTCGAAGTTGACTCGATAAGTGATCATTGGGAAGAAGGTGAAATGGTATTGTGTAACGTACCTCTGCCTATCGACATCATACATCTTGGCAGCAACGTTTTTGCGATTGGTGATATTGACAAGATCGATTCCCCACTCTTGCGTAGCCTTTGGCCCGTAGAGACGGAGCCCAAATCGAGTATCTATGCGTAGATATGCGGGGAGCTGGTGTGCCATCCACTGGTCTCTTTGGTAGGTAATTTTATGCTGTGCAATAGACTTGGCTTCGTCCACTGGCGTATACCGAAGTCCCCCTGCTAGAGCCACCTGTGGAGCAGCGAATAGCGTCCATTTCTTATTGAAGGGATGTTCAATGCCACCAGTGATATTAAGGATGTACTTCCCATCAAATGCCGTGCTGAACTCTTGCTGAAGTATGGGGTCGGTGTAGAGCGAACGGTATAGCGTCCCAGAGATGAGTAAGAAGTAATTGTGGCTAAAATACTTCTCAAGAGTCAGCTCCACACCATAGTTTCGTCCTTTGCCAATATTCGTAAGTCCAGGGATCCGCTCCATATTATTCTCCCCAGCTCCATAATTAAGTAAAGAGGTGCCATAGGCATGGTCCTCTGTAGGTATCTCAAAGTGGCTTTGATAGTAGAGCTCAGACTTCAATCTCCAATCACTATTCCACTGATAGCTATAAGATAGGTTGATGTGCCAACTTTTAGAGAAGCCTAAGCTGTGACTGAAGGGATCAAGCTCTCTAGTGCTATCTTTCACGAAAAAGAATGTATGGGGTGGTAGCTGAGCATACAGCCCCCCTGATAGCCCGAGTGTGTGCTGAGAGCCTATCCGGTATTCAAGTCCTGCACGGGGCTCTACTGAGTAGCTGCCATTAAGTGGTAGGTACATATTATGTAACCCTATAGTACTTGATACTCTCTCTGAAAAAAGGTGCTGATATTGTGCATACGCTCTTATGAGACCAAAGCCTGACCGCAGGTCATTGAGGGGAAAGGGATACTCAGAGGAGAGGTTGTAAGCATTGAGGAGATAATAGTCGAGTACTAGCCCGGCGTAGATTTGGTCACGCTGTGATCTGAAACGGTGGTGTATATCGGCTGTCACTGAAAGCTTATGCTCTCGGCTTCTATCTAGGTAAATCATTTTCCAATCACTCGTTTTAGGGAGCATTACCGTATCTACCTTCATATCAACCTTATTGTAGTTCCATGAGAGTGTTGCTTTGAGGTCGGTCTGCGGGCTAAGTTGCCCTTGGTAGGTTAGCCCGACCATTGCCAGTTGGCTCCTTAGCTTTATTAATTGGTCAAAGCTAGTCTCCTCCACCTCTACCGTCGAACCAGAGTTAAGATTGCTCAATTGGATATCTATTCCGCTTGTCCCCATCAATGCGATGAGCGATAATTGATGCTCGTCATTTAGTTGCCAATGGAGTTTTGTGGTGAGGTCTTGATACTTGGGTACCGTGGGCATCTCTTTGTTAAATAGCTTCATAGCGTAGCTCATTAGTTCTGGTATCGAATACCTATATGAGGCAATGTAAGTAAGCTTCTTCTTGTCAATAGGACCTTCGCTCATCAATTCCAGACCATTGTAACCCATTTGAAAGCGCATCTGATGCTGGTGTGGGTTCCCTTTTCGAAGATTGAGATCAAAGATGGCTGCTAGGGCATTTCCTTGTAATGCTTGCCACCCACCCATAATAAAATCGGAATTGGTCACTAAGTTCATATTGAGTGCTGTTACCTGCCCTGCCGTCATACCAATACCTGCATTGAAGTGGTTGGGATTAGGGATCTCAATACCATCCATACGATATTGTACTCCCAAAGGCGAATTACCGCGAACTACTATTTCATTTCGTGAGTCATTGATAGGCATCACACCAGCAAAGCTTCGTACCATACGTGCTGGATCTCCCAACGTCCCTGCATAGCGGTCAGCCTCCTCTACGCTAAAGCTACGAGCACCAGCATAGAGCAGTGGCTGAATGGGGCGGCTTTTATCGTGGATCCGGACAATTTCTACTCCGTCTAGTGTGTAGGAGGCAGGCTCCAGAGAGAGCTCTAGGTACTCCGATCGACCCACGGTGAGGACGATCTCTATCTCTTTTGTTTCATATCCAATGCAGCTGACTCGGAGGTTATGTCGTCCTACAGGGGCAGTGATTGAAAACTTTCCATGGGCATCTGTTGTTATTCCGATAGGAGGGTTCGTCCCCACCACGAATAGAGTGGCATCTGGAATGGCCTCTTTATTTGCCGTGCTGATAATCCTCCCAGTTATGGGAACCATTTGTGCAGATGCGTAAGTGAATAGTGCTATAAGTAGCAGACCAAGTAGAGCAATTCTTCTAAACATATACCTATTATTATTCGCTAATATCTGCCTGCAAATGTACTGTACTACTATTTCAATAGGTTAATATTGACGATACAATTCTGTTAATCTATTACTGTTATTGTGTCTGTTCAATATCACGAAGTATGAGAATGCAAATGGATTGCGGGGAATTATCAGTAACTTGCAAGCGTAATCAAAAAAATAAAGAGAGATGAATATAGAGAGACAGTTTACAGTCACCGGCATGATGTGTGCGGGGTGTGTAGCTACGGTGGAGGGGGCACTCCGCAAGGCAAGTGGGGTGCAGGAGGTATCGGTCAATCTGATGGAGGGACGGACACTTGTTACTTATGACGACCAAGTGACTTCGCCCGAGGAGCTACAACGGATTGTCCGAAGCATCGGGTATGATATGCTGATAGAGGCTGAGGCGAGCAAACGGGAAGCGATCCGTGAGGAGGGGGAGAGCCGTGCGTTGAAGGCTTTGAGACGGCGGTTGATCGTTACGGTGCTGCTTGCTATCATCGCCATGGTGGTGGGTATGTATGGGGGGCATTGGGGTATTTCCTCGGCGTGGGTGCTGAGGATCAATGCGGTGATTGCTACGGTAATACTCCTCTGGTCGGCAGGCGACTACCATCTGCGGGCATGGAAGCAACTACGGCACGCCTCCTTCACGATGGATACGCTAATCAGTATGAGTACGCTCACCGCCTATCTATTTAGCCTAGTACGCTACTTGGCACTCGGCGAGGTGGAGAGTGGCGACCTCTTTGGCAATAGTTACTTCGACGTGGTGGGGATGATCGTCTCCTTTGTGCTACTCGGTCGCTATATAGAGGAGCGGGCGAAGCAACGCACCAATACCGCCCTCCGGCAGTTGATGGCACTGGCTCCCGACTCGGCGATGGTGGAGCGAGAAGGGGTTTGGTTGGAACTTCCCCTAAGCG
>NZ_HF988891.1:7882-8659 GCF_000435035.1 Porphyromonas sp. CAG:1061
TGGTGGGTGATAGGATCCGCCTGCGTCACGGAGATAGTGTGCCGGTGGATGGCAAGCTAGAGGAGGAGGGTTCCTTTGATGAAAGTAGCATCACTGGCGAACCCTTGCCTCGTACCAAAGTGGCGGGCGAAGAGGTCTACTCTGGGAGTATTTCCGTGGGTAAAGCAACCACTTTTATCGCCACAAAGGTAGGTGAAGAGACGCTACTGAGCCGTGTGGTAGAAGCGGTTCGCCATGCCCAAGCGACCAAAGCTCCTATCCAAAGGATTGCCGATAAGGTGGCGGGCTACTTTGTCCCTACCATCCTTTTTCTTGCCTTGGTAACGCTACTGGCGTGGGGATTGGGCGGAGGTGAAACCCCGTGGTTACACGGCATCTACTTCGCCATCAGTGTGCTGGTGATCGCCTGCCCTTGTGCCTTGGGATTGGCCACCCCGACAGCCATTACCGTGGCGATGGGCAAAGCTTCTTCCCTCGGTTTGCTGGTGAAGGATGCTACCGCCCTAGAGCAATTGGGCAAGGTAACCGACGTAGTTTACGATAAAACAGGGACGCTGACCAAAGGAACTCCCACCATCGTGGCAGCTCAATGGCTGGCGAAAACGCCAGAGAATGAAGCGCTCCTCGTACGTGCCGAGCAGATGAGTAGCCACCCCCTAGGCGCCGCCATCATTGCCGCCTACAGTGCAATGGGCAGCGATGCCACCCCCGAATCACTCACCGAGGTGCCTGGCAATGGGCTCTTCTTTTCCCATAATGGAGAGAATTACCGTATCG
>NZ_HF988891.1:8802-19932 GCF_000435035.1 Porphyromonas sp. CAG:1061
GTGCTGGTGATTGAGGATGAGATACGGGAGGAGGTGCCTGAGGCGATGGCTCAGCTTGCCACCCGCCATGGGGTGACCGTACATCTGCTCTCGGGTGACCAAGCAGGTCGGGTAGAGGCTTTTGCCAAGATAGCAGGCATTGAAAAGGCCAAAGGAGAGCTTTCGCCACTCGATAAGAAGAGCTACATTGAGCAATTGCAGTCGGAAGGAAAGGTGGTAGCGATGGTGGGAGATGGCATCAACGACTCCCCCGCTTTGGCAACCGCCGACCTCAGCATCGCCATTGCCAGTGGTAGCGACATCGCTACTGAGGTGGCACAGCTCACTGTTGTCTCGGGTTCGCCCTTTGCTCTTGAACAGGCGATCGCTCTCTCCAAAAGGAGCAGTCGGATCATCCACCAAAACTTCTTCTGGGCCTTCTTCTACAACATGCTGGCGGTGCCAATAGCTGCCGGCTTGTTTTACCCCGCCCTCTTTGTTAGCCCGATGATTGCCGCTGCCGCGATGGCGTTCAGCTCCGTCACCGTGGTGCTCAATAGCCTCCGCCTCCGTAGATAAATAGTGTATTAGCACCCGAAAAGCCGACACTCAGCTAGTTACGACTGATGAAGGCGGTAGGTAGCTATAATTAAACGACCCTTGTGACAGCACTCACATAAGTTTGTGCTACCACAAGGGTCGTATACATTGTGCCTCTTTTATTGCTAGTCTTCGGAGTTGTAAGCTGTGACTAGTCAATAACTGACTTTCTAGTACTTTGTTGTCATAGTATAACTACCAGAACCATCCTTCTCCTTTATCTTAACTAAGGTGGGACGGCCAAGATTGTCTAGCTCATAGTCAAAAGCAATATCAGTACCTTCTTTGATATATCTCTTTGGAAGGTTTTTGCTGTGCAAAGCTACAGATGCAGATAGACTGGGGGTAGGAGCATTATGATTCCAGTAAGATACAGCGAATCCGTCAAAGTAGTTGAAAAGATTCGGAGTGTCTGAATATTCAAAAGTTTCTACACCTAGGCTAGAGCTTATAGCAATAAGATTGCCATATTTCCAAGTTAGATTATATGTTATTTTCTCATATTTTCTTTTATCGTTATCAAACATAAATGTGTCGTATGAGATGAGCTTACCTTCGGCATTGAGCTTAGCGGAACCTTCGATATAGTAATCTAACATAGAAGGCGTTTCAGAATATGAACCTGATGAGGCTGGTGGAAGATCCTTTTCGGAGGCGACTGATAAAAGAAAAACAATGCCCCGCTCCAGAGCACCATTTTGTTCTATTCCTTCCCCAGTGACCTTCACTCTGTTTCCTTCATATCTAAGTCTAAGTACATCTTCATAGACCTTCCCAGACCCAGAAGAACTATTAACTAGTTTCGACGCCCTATTCTGGCTATCATATTCGATTTTCATCGTTAAACCATCAGTTATAACCTCCTTAACTAAATACTTTGGGGCTCCAGCGCCAGAGTTAGTGCCAGAGTTGTTATCAGGAGCATCCTTTTTGCAGGAGGTGAGCATCAAAAGCGACGCAAAGGCTAGTATGCCAATTCTACTTAATACATTCATTCTCATTACTTTCATCTTTTAATTGATCTAAATAATATGCGTTTATCGTTCTTTGGCAAACCTATATATATATATGCAAATATCTAGATGGCATTTAAGTATCATTAACAGGTTAGGCATGGCGGATTAGGTGTCTTTATCAACAGTGGAAAGAGGTTCTAGATGGAGTGCGATAATAACCAAGTGTGGGTGCCTCAGGCGTTAATCGGCGAGGTAGCCTTTTGGGAGGCGGTAGTTCCAGACGTGGTGTGGGTCTTGTGGAATATTGATCTGCTCCGCTTCGGGTGGCACTTCCGACCCAAATCCCGTGAGGACAAACCAATCCTGTAGCGGGAGAACGAGTAGGATAGAGCGGGGCGACTGAAGTAATGCATTCACTAAACCACGAGGCGAGATATCCTCCTCAAAGTGGTAGCTCTCCGCCAACGCCTTCCGCTCCTTCTTGGAGAGCGTCTGCCACCAACCTCGAAGCGAAGGCATATCGTGCGTTGAGGTAGTGACCAGTGAAAGCTGGGGGATATCCTCAGGCTCCACAAACGTGCGACCGAGTAGCTTCGGCATCCGCAATACCTCTAGCGAAATGATTTCAAGCCCCCTCAGCACCTCATGGATACATTGGGGCAATACCCCAAGGTCCTCGGCACAAAGCAATAGGTCGCTCGCCGAAAGAATGCTCGTGAGTCGCTCCAAGGCGGTAGCGGTCCATAGCGCATCATTATCCTTATAATAGTAATCGTACGAGAGCCTTAGTAACCGTTGCTGCTCCTCTTCCAAGAGGGCTTCAAAGCCCTGGCAACTCACTGGCTCTAGTGGCGGATGATACGCTCCCCTTTCATCCTTATTGAAGAAAGACTCCAAGCCACGCACCTGTTCCTCGGCATACCCCTTTGCTGGCACATACCAACCTGTAGCGGCATCGCCACTCCCTACTGGAATGCTCCAAATGCGGAAGAAGCCGAGGATATGATCAATACGAAGGGCATCAAAGTGCCGTGACATGGTCTGTAACCTTTGCCGCCACCACTGATAGCCATCACGTGCCATCGCCTCCCAATGATAGGTCGGAAAGCCCCAATCCTGCCCTGTAGACGAAAAGGCATCTGGCGGTGAGCCCGCCTCTTTATCGAGGCAAAAGAGTTGCGGTGCCACCCAAACGTCCACACTATCGCGCGACACCCCAATCGGAAGATCCCCCTTGATGATAATCCCCCGCTTATGTGCTTCATCTCGTAGAGCACTCAATTGTCGATAAAGATGGTATTGGATAAATTGATACTTCTCCACCGACCGCTCCAGCTGATACCCACGATAGCTCTTGTCCTTTTGCCACTCCGCCAACACCTCGTCATAGGGCGGATACTGCGATAGACCTCGCTCCGGATAATGGTCGCGTATCGCACAAAAGAGTGCGTAGGGTAGGAGTTGCGACTGCTCCTCCTCAATAAACTTCAGGTACTCCCGACTTCGCTTCTGCAGAGCCCATCGATCAAAGAGTAGCTCGATTACCTCCTCCTTTAATCGCGACACCGCTACATAGTCCACCGCATCAAGACTATCCAAAAGCCTTGCCCTATGCTCCCATAGAGGGCGCTCAGGTGCGGTTAAATAACCCGGTAGCTCCTGCAAGTCCATATAGATAGGGTGCAACCCATAGGTGGTGATGGCACTATAGGGATATGAGTCCCGATCTGTATGGCTAAAAGTGGTATCGTAGATCGGTAGAAGCTGCAGCACCGATTGCCCTCGTTTCTGCATCCAATCCAGCAACTCAATCGCTGCCGAAAAGTCACCAATTCCCTGCGTCGCCTTTCCTCGTAGTGAAAAGAGGGGCACCGCTGTGCCAGTTAGGGTGCGGGGCAATGACTCCTCCGTTGAGATTCCTTCAAAAATAGGCTCCGGAAGCGGACCAAGCATAAAATGGTCCGCCTCCGAGGGTCGGTAATATCGATTATCCCCTTTCTCCCAAAGAACCTCCCCATCGGGTCGCCTCCAGACCAACTTGTACTCCGTCTCAATAGCCTTAGGGAACTGGAGTAGATAGCCGTGCCGACAAAGGGTAAGCGGCATCCCCTCCTCCACATGCCACCCCCCGATAGAGGGGTCGGCACCCACCAAAAGGAGGTCGCCATCATAAGCTCGATGGATTGGAACCAAATAGGCTTCTCGCGACGTGGTGGAGAACGAAGGCATCCGATACTTCCTCAGATTGCACTCCCTTAAGAGATGTGCCAAAGGAGCTTCTGTATAGCGATGCCATGGAGTCGCCTCCATCCAATAATCGTGCACCGCCGCCTTGCCCTCGCCATTGATAGAAAGGCGAAGAGTATGGGGCGAACTCGGAGGCTCTACTCTCTGCAAAAGCCCCTCCCTCTCAATCTGGTAGTGGTAAATCAATTCTACCGACATCGTCTCATCAAGGTCCAGCAGTAGTCGCCACGTAGCACGACCATTGTCGGGCGTGAGTGGCTTCTCGGTGGGCACCCCATTGATCGTCCCCACCCAGTAAATCTGCACCATCGGGTCAGCCGCATAGTAAGGCAGCACAAAGCTGATCTGTGGCATATATAATATGGTATGTAAAAAAGAGAACTTACTTCTCCTCTGTGGTTAATCGTAGTTTAGAGAAGTCGACGCCAAAGGAGATGTCCATCCGACGCCCCTCCACCACTAGAGGGTCATTGGCCTGTACCAACTTCAGCCTATCCCTAACCATAGAAAGAGGTACATGCGTCACCTTTCCTGCCCGCATGCTCACCATCACACCAAAGACGCCATCGGCAATCAATTGCGAAGCGTGTCCGCCCAACTTGGTACAAAGGTTGCGGTCAAACGAAGAGGGGGCTCCGCCTCTCTGCACATATCCCAGAACCGTCTCACGGCTATCAATATCTGCCTCCTCGCGTAGCTTACGAGAGAGGTAATGGCCAGCCGACTCACGCTCCTCCTCAGGCTGCTCCTTTTGCTCCTCAAAGACAACCCCCTCTGCCACCACAATGATGGCATAGTTCTTTCCCTCCTCATAGCGCTTGCGGATGGCCGCCTTCACCAACTCTAGGTCGCACCCTAGCTCAGGGAGCAAGATCACATCCGCCCCACTCGCCATACCCGAGTGGAGAGCGATCCAACCTGCTTCGTGTCCCATCACCTCCACCACAATCACCCGATTGTGGCTCTGTGCGGTGCTATGAATGCGGTCAATTAGCTCCGTAGCGATGCCCACTGCGGTATCAAAGCCAAAGGTGATATCTGTGCCATAGATATCGTTATCAATCGTCTTGGGCACTCCAATTACATTAAAGCCGAGTTCCGAGACCACGGCAGCTGTCTTTTGCGTGCCGTTGCCACCGATGCAGACAATCGCATCGAGCCCCAGCTCCTTCCATGCCTTCTTTAGCTCCTCTACCGCTTCATCTTGCTTTAGCAGCGCCTTACGAAAAGCCTTGTCTCTACTAGAGCCCAGAATCGTCCCTCCCATACTGAGCAGACTAGAGAGGTTCATCATGTTCAGCTCAACATAATTCTTCGTGGTGATGCCGGTAAACCCGCCCATAAATCCCAGTACCTCCATGCCGTGTGCATGAATGGCTGTTTTCGCCACCGCACGTATGGTGGCATTGATTCCAGGGGCGTCGCCACCCGAGGAGAGGATCCCGATTCTCTTTGGTTTCATGGTAGTTGTTATATCTATAGTTATTTCACTTCCTTCTCCTTACAAAGATAGATAAAATATACCTATGTCGCACTAGGCGAATACCCAAATCGAGGATTGCCAACGATAGTCCAACCCTACTCCTACTCAGAGCACCCCCTCGCTGGCTAGTGAGGGGAAGGTTGGGGGTGGTGTAGGAGGGCAAAAACTGAGATGCAACTAAGCAATCGGTGAGTTGCAACTAAGCGATTGGCGAGATGCAACAAAGCAAATGCTTAGTTGCATCTCAGTTTTTTGCTTTTATATAGTGTTGTTTATCAGTGGGTTACAAGGCGCCTAAAATTGCCTTGAATTTACCCGCGTTGAATGATACGTAAACCCTATAAAAGACACCTAGTATGGAGGGTGGATGCGTCAGCGTTATGAAAAACGATTCTATTGAAGTGGAATGTGGTAGGAATTTAGTAGATTTGTGGTGTAAATGTTTAGATGTTTAATATCAATCACATTCATAAGTTATGAAAAAGTGGATACTTGCCCTTGCCGTTGTGGCGCTTGCCTCATTTGGTGCTACTGCACAGACCGTTAGCCTTAGCTACGATGACGGCAACAATGGCTTTAAGCTACTTACTGAGAAGCCTCACGAGGTGAAGCTCAATCTCATCACCTCTACTGTGATGCTTCACCCAGAGGTGGCTTACGACTACACTATCAATACCGACTTATCGGTGGGCGGTAGGGTCTCTTTCAATATTAAAAACGACAACGATCAGGCAGATGAAACCTTGGGCAACTTCCAGATCTCTCCTTACGTGCGTTGGCATTTCTATAAGAATACCAGCGGTAATGCCCTCAGAGGCTTTTATGTAGAGGGTAATATGGCATACACCAATTACACCTACGTCTCTAATCGTATCCTTAATGTGAATGATCCTGAGCATTTAATGACCACTGAGAAGTCGAAAGCCAATCAGTTTGGTCTCGGTGTGGGTGCTGGTTACCGCTGGATCACCAAGGGTGCGTGGAGCTTTGAGCTAGGTGCTGTTGTTGGCAGAAACCTTCTCAATAATGACGCCCCAAATGTCTATTGGAATACGATTTTCTCCATCGGTAAGCGATTCTAACGAGCGATGCTTGGCGTAGTTACTTGGACGGTTGATCCGATCATCTTCCAATCGGGGGGCTTACGTCTCGGCTGGTATGGCGTGCTCTTTGCTGTAGGACTGATCGTCTTTGGTGGAACCATCCTCTCCAAGATGTGGAAGCACGAAAACCTCACCGAGAAGTCTTTTAATCAGTTGGTCTTTTACGTGCTGATTGCGACCATTGTAGGGGCGAGGCTAGGGCATTGCCTCTTTTACGAACCCAGCTACTACCTGGCCAATCCCGTTGAGATCCTCAAGACGTGGGAGGGGGGACTGGCGAGCCATGGCGGTGTGATTGGCATCATGATCGCCATCTGGATCTACTCCAAGAAGGTGAGCCACCAGAGTATGCTTTGGACCTTTGACCGCCTCTGCGTGCCGGTGGGCTTAGTGGCGGCGATGATTCGCCTCGGCAACCTGATGAATCACGAGATCTATGGCCATGCTACCGACCTGCCATGGGGTTTCCGCTTTATTGAGAATATCCATCAGTGGCAAGCAGGAGCAGAGCCTATCTTCTCCGCCCCTTCGCACCCTACCCAGCTCTATGAAGCAGCGATCTACCTACTGGTCTTTGCGGTCTGCATGTGGCTCTACTGGAAGCGTGATGCCCAGAAGCGGGAGGGGCTGATCTTTGGCGTAGCGATGGTGATGATCTTTGTGGGGCGCTTCCTTGTGGAGTTTGTGAAGAACGATCAAGTAGGCTTTGAGGAGAGTATGACCCTCAATATGGGCCAGTGGCTCAGCATTCCCTTTGTGATTATTGGGATAGCTTCGATTGTCTATAGCTTCAAGCAGCCGATTAAGGAGTACCGCCGAGGTGGCAACAGCATATACCAAAAGTAGTTATTTACCTGCCTAGTGTAGGCAAAGTTATTTTATCTATATGAAGTATCAACTCAAAATCAATGATTCGACCTATTACTTTGGTCAAAACGATAGAACACAGACACTCTTTGAGCATCTCTACCCCCTTCCTCACGGTATGGCGTACAATAACTATCTCATCAAAGACGAGAAGAATGTACTGCTAGATACCGTAGATGTAAAGTTTTCGGAGCGTTTCTTTTCGCAGCTAGATAGTGCCTTGGATGGGGAGCCACTGCATTACCTGATTGTACAGCATATGGAGCCCGACCACTCTGGTTCGATCGGTCTTCTGCTTCGTCGGCACCCCGAGGTGACTCTAGTGGGCAATAAGAAGACCAAGACCATGCTCGAGGGGTATGGCGTATGCACCGATAAGTTTATGGAGGTGGATGAAAAGACTCCGCTCAATATCGGTAGCCGTGAGCTACAGTTTGTCTTCGCTCCTATGGTGCACTGGCCAGAGGTAATGTTTACCTACGATGCCAAGGAAAAGACCCTCTTCTCGGCCGATGCCTTTGGTGCTTTTGGCGCGATTGATGGAGGCTTTTGGGATGAGCAGCATGACCTTGCTACCTATATGCCCGAGGCACACAGATACTATACGAATATTGTAGGTAAGTACGGTAGCTTTGTGCAGCGGACGCTGGATAAGGCACTGAAGCTGGATATCGAGGTGATTGCCCCTATCCACGGGGTGGTATGGCGGAAGCATATCCCTGAGATCCTGGAGCTCTACCGCCAGATGGCTACCTACGAGGCAGAGCCGGGGGTAGTGGTGATCTACGGCTCAATGTATGGCAATACCGAAGAGCTGGCCGAGGAAATCGGTCGTTCGCTAGGGGCACACGGGGTCAATCGTGTGGTGCTGCATCACATGGGCTACTCTAGTGCTTCGCAGGTGATCTCCGATGTATTCCGCTACAAGGGTGTCATCATCGGTTCACCTACCTATAATAATGGAGTGTGGCCCAATGTGCAAGATGTGCTTTACCAATTGGCAGAGCGCAATATCCCCGACCGCCTCTATTCAGTCTTTGGTTCGGGTACATGGAACCCCAATACCATCAAGCCACTAGAGGAGTGGGCTGAGGCTCGCAAGTGGACTAAGGTGGCAGACCCTATCAAGCTCTCCCAAGCTCCCTCAGCCGAGGATAAAGCAACCGCATGGGAGCTAGGTCGGGTGATGGCCGAAGCGGTGCTGAAATAATATTTTGATACAGAAGCGATGGAGAAGGGAGCGTGCCCTAGAAGGGGGTGCCGCTACACTCCATCGCTATTTTTTTTACTATACAATAAAGAAAGGTTATGAGAGTAATTATCCAAGAGAACAAAGAATTGCTAGCTAAGTGGGCTGCACGCCACGTGGCTGAGCGTATCAATAATGCCCATCCTACTGCCGATAAGCCCTTCGTACTGGGGTTGCCTACTGGCTCTACTCCACTCGGTATGTATCACGAGCTGATTGAGATGAACAAGGCGGGCAAGGTGAGCTTCGAGCATGTAGTCACCTTCAATATGGATGAGTACATCGGTATCCCTAAGGAGCACGAGCAGAGCTACTACACCTTTATGTGGAGCAACTTCTTTAGCCATATCAATATCAAGAAGGAGAACACCAATATCCTCAACGGCAATGCCTCTGATTTGCAGGCTGAGTGCGAGCGGTATGAGGAGAAGATCAAGTCCTACGGCGGCATCGACCTCTTTATCGGAGGCATCGGCGAGGATGGGCACATCGCTTTCAATGAGCCTGGCTCTTCACTTTCGTCACGCACCCGCATCAAGACCCTCACTTCGGATACCATCGAGGTCAACTCTCGTTTCTTCGATAATGATATCAACCTAGTGCCTAAGACCGCTCTTACCGTGGGCGTAGGCACCATTATGGATGCCAAGGAGGTGATGATCCTTGCCAACGGACAGAAGAAGGCAACGGCACTAAAACAAGGAATAGAGGGCGGCATCAGCCAGATGTGGACCATCTCGGCTCTACAGCTACACCCTCACGGTATCATTGTTTGCGACGAAGCAGCTTGTGGCGAACTACGTGTGGCTACCTACCGCTACTTTAAGGATATTGAGAAGGACAATCTAGCGCTATAAGTATATGATGACGAAGAAGGGACTCCTATTCGCCACCTTACTACTCCTTTCTACCTGCCTACTCTCTGCTCAAGAGGGGGGCATCAAGGTCTATCCCTCTCGCCACGGAGTGGAGACAGGAGCGCAGCACAAGACGCTCCTAGCCATTGAGCTAGAGGAGCCGCTGAAGCGTAGCGATCAGCTACAGTTCCGTTTCGCCATTCCTACTGAGAGCCAACGACTGATAGAGAGTCTGGAGATTCTGAGCTCCGATTCTCTTGCGGTGCGTGACTTGGATGATTACAAGGGGCGAGTGAAGTATGCCACTCACCCACTCAATAGTTGGTGCGAAGCAACGCTAACAGGAAAGGTGTACGAAGGGGCCAAGGTACTCTACCTCTCCGCCAACCTCGCTACACCCGAGCACTATTCGCCACACCACATCTTACGCTGTAGGATGAAGGAGCTGTCGCTCAATGGACAGACTGTGGAGGCAAAGCAGGTGGGCGATGAGACGTTCCGCCGTTTCTTCAGATCGTACAAGCCACTATTTGTGCCTGGTGATGGAGGTAGTCGCAACTACCGTATCCCTGTGATTCACAAGACTCAGAGTGGGGTGCTTCTTGCTTTTGCCGACCGACGGAAGTTCAATCAGACCGATATCCCCGAGGACATAGACATTATTCAGCGTCGCAGCTTTGATAATGGTAAGACTTGGAGTGAGCCTGAGATCCTAATCCGTGGCACTGGTCACGGCAAAGGGTATGGCGATGTGGCGGTTGTGCAGGCGAAGAGTGGCAAGCTGGTGATGCTCTTTATTGGTGGGCAAGGGCTTTGGCACGGTCGTCCCGATACCCCGATGCCTACCTATATGATGACTAGTGGCGACGATGGTGCCACCTGGAGCCCCGCACGCGACATCACCCACTTTATCTACGGCTCGGAATGTACCGACCCACAGAGGAGCCAACTCTGGAGTGCCTTCTGTGCTTCGGGTCAAGGGGCAGTGACGGAGAGTGGTCGTATCATGTTTGTCACCGCTATTCGTCCCGATGCCAATTACCGATTGGATAACTACCTAGTCTACTCCGACGATGAGGGGGAGACGTGGCAGGTTTCGGAAAGAGCCTATGCTGGTGGCGATGAATCAAAGGTGATCGTGATGCCCGATGGAGCGATACTGATGAGCATCCGTAACCCCCACAAGGGCGACCGTATCTTTAGGGTCAGTTACGATGAGGGTAAGACGTGGCAACCTACTCAGGACTATGCCGGTCTGCACGACCCCGCCTGTAACGGTGCCCCACTTCTGATGGAGCAAAATGGACTGAAGATGCTACTCCACTCGCTTCCGTATGGACCTAATAAGCGGTGGAACGGCGCCCTCTACGGCTATGACCCCTATCGCCAGCAGTGGAGCGATGCAGTGGTGATCAACCCTGGTATGAGTGCCTATAGCGATATGGTGGACCTCGGCGATGGCTTGATTGGCTACTTTGTAGAGGAAGATGATGAGATGTCAATGGTCTTCATCACCTTTACCCTCGAGGATCTCCAAGCGATGCAGAGAGAGCACTGAAAGAGGTAATTCGCTTCTTTGTATTTCTTGTGTGCTTTGTCTCTTAATACGAATGATGTAAGATTTATGTTGGGAAGAGTTTTTAGAAGAGCTTGGTTAGTTGGGCTCTGCCTAATTTCATTGACTGTGAAGGGAAATGCTCAGGAGAGTGGGCGCCACTTCAATCTGGAGGTACACACCCGAGGAGGGTACAGGGTAGAGGGTGTGGAGCCATTTAAGGAGACGACGGGC
>NZ_HF988891.1:19989-22598 GCF_000435035.1 Porphyromonas sp. CAG:1061
GGTGTAGAAGGGCGGTTCACCCCGAAACTCTCCTATCGGTATGTGCAACGTTTTAATAAGGATGCTACGATCTATCGGCTCGAAAATCTAAGCAATGCGATTGACTACGCCTTCTTGAAGTATCAAGCGAGTGACCGAGTGGCGGTGACGGTGGGTCGGCATGCTAAGCTGGTGGGGGGATTTGAGTTTCAGGAGTACCCCATCGATGTCTACGACTTTAGCTGGTATGGCAATCAAATCACCTGCTACCTCACTGGGGTGAGTAGCTCTTTTCAGCTCTCACCAACTCAGGAGCGGGCTCTGCAGGTTACCAATAGTCGCACTCGCGAGCAGAGGGAGGCCTTTGGACACGATGATATTGTGGCACTACGCCTCCCTCTTATGGGAGCTATGGCGTGGAATAGTAGCTACTTCGACCGCCAACTGCAGCTAAGGTATGCGGCCGCTTTTGCCCCTTTGGCAAAGGGGAAGAAGATGTACACGATCGGCACAGGACAAAAGCTAGACTTCGGTCGCTTCAATATCTATCTCGACCTCCTCTACTACCACTCCGACCTCGATTACCTAGGCGTGCTGAGAGGGCATGGCATTCCAGCCAAGGCGATAGAGCGGTGCGACAACCTCAGCACCGTACTAGAGGCTCGCTACAGCTTCTCTCCTCAGTGGCAGCTGCAACTCAAAGGAATCTACGACACTGCTCGCGCCAAGATCTACGACCAATCGGAGCGAAGTCAGCTCAATAGACAGCTCTACCAGGCGGCTCTGCAGTACTATCCGATGGAGGGACAGCACTGCTACTTCTTTTTAAGTGGCACCTACCAAACCTTCGGGCACAGCGGGGCATTGACCGTAGCTACTCCCGACCAATTCAGGTGTGCTCTGGGGCTAGTGGCCCGTCTTTCGCTCTTTAGCAAAGCGTGGTAAGCCACTTCGCAATAGTTGGGGCAAAGTAACGATGCTCCAGCACCTGCACCTTCTGCTGAATCTCCTCTGCCGTATCGGTGGGGGAGATTTCTGTTGAGGCTTGGAAGAGGGTAGTGCCACGGTCGTACTCTTCATCGATCACATGGATGGTAATCCCCGAGGTGGTCTCGCCTGCTGCTTTTACCGCCCTATGTACATTCATCCCATGCATCCCTTTGCCCCCATACTTGGGAAGTAGAGCGGGATGGATATTGACGATCCTATCGGGGTAGGCTCTGAGGAGAAAAGACGGAATCAGTCGCAAGTAGCCAGCTAGCACAATAGCATCCACATGATACCCCTCTAGCAAGGGCAAAAGGGTGCTACTAGAGCCCAGCTCCTCACGGGTCAGATAATGAGAGGGGATGCCAAAGGTCTTGGCTCTCTCCTGTACATACGCCTCTTTTTGGTCGGTGATCACGCAGGCAATCTGTAGCTCTAGCTCGGGGTGAGCTTGGAAATATTCGGCTATTTTCTGCATGTTGCTACCACTCCCTGAGGCAAATATTGCAATAGTTTTCATATGAAATAACGTTAAAAATGCACATTGATATACCCCTTGTGCAGAATATGTGTATATTTGCGGAGTAATTGATGAGTTATCATTGTCAAAGATAACTACATTTGCGGAGAATATATACAACTAGAGATATTGACAACAACTAAATTACAAAAGATTTGCCATGACAAGACAAGAAATTGCAGACAAGGTAATAGAGATCATCGTAGATAAGCTTAACGTAGACGCGAGCGAGGTAACTGAGGCAGCTAGCTTCACCAATGATCTTGGTGCCGACTCTCTCGATACTGTAGAGCTTATTATGGAGTTTGAGAAGGTTTTTGACATCAACATCGAGGATGAGGTGTCTCAAAACATCCAGACCGTTGGCGACGCTATTAGCCACATCCAAGCTGCTATCGAAGAAAAGTAATAGGAAGTTGCAGAATGGCGACCTGCGGCGTTGCTTTCGGGATTCGGGCTTGGTCACGTACGCTAGTACGCTCCATTCGCCCTCACCCTCAGCGCCTTGCATATCATCCATTCTGCTGCCTTCCATAAAGGCTGGTGTTTCAGTCTTTAAGAGAGGAAATAAAAGGGCTGAAGTGTTCTGCATGGGGTAGCACCCTTTGGGGGCACTTCGGCTCTTTTTTGATATTGGAGTTGTCAGTAAGTTGTTCAACATATAAATATTCACACACTATATATTATGGAGCTAAAGAGAGTAGTAGTCACTGGACTTGGTGCTATCTCCCCACTTGGGAGCAACCTCGCCTCTACTTGGGAGGGAATGAAAGCGGGACGCAGTGGTGCGGCCCCCATCACACTTTGGGATGCAAGTAAGCACAAGACACAATTTGCATGTGAAGTCAAGGGCTTTGACCCGGCCGAGCATTTCGACCGAAAAGAGGCGAGAAAGTTCGACCGCTACACCATGTTTGCCCTCGTCAGTGCCGAGGAGGCGCTGAAAGATAGTGGACTCGACCTAGAGAGTGCCGATAAAAACCGCATCGGCGTGATCTTTACCAGTGGTGTTGGTGGCATCAAGACCTTTGAGGATGAGATGCTCGATTATAACCCCGAGAGAGGTCCCCGCTTCAACCCCTTCTTTATCCCCAAGATGATTGCCGATATGGCGGCAGGGCAT
>NZ_HF988892.1:0-1706 GCF_000435035.1 Porphyromonas sp. CAG:1061
TGCAACTCAACTTTTGCTCTCATAGGTGGAAGGTTTAAGGAGGTGCTTAGAGATACCTTTTTTGTCCTGAATAAAATGATCCGACTCACAAGAGATTGAATAAAACCGGAGAGGACAGACTAATCCCTACCCCTAGTCACGGCTCGTAGAGTCAATGGCCAGGGGATTGTAAGGTAATCCCCCAGGATTACTTTACCTAGGGGGGCTTCTCTACCCCTTAATCGAGCTCCTTACTTACTTGGAATAACAATAAGGCAAATGATGTAGGCGAGTAGGCCTGATCCTCCCATTAGGGAGAAGAGCACCCATAAGAGACGTACTAGCGAAGAGTCGATATTAAAATACTCTGCAATGCCTCCACATACGCCTCCGACCATTCGGTCGTTACTGCTTCTGTACAATTTCTTTTCCATAATACTTAGTCTATTAAATGAATAGCTGTCTTTAGCAAAGGTACCTATAAAAAAGTTACGAAAGTGACAGTTGCACAAAGTGGGGCGTCTTCGTGCAACCGTCTCCTAATTGTATATCAGGTATTTGTGTCGATGCTATATGGGTAATATGAGATCCTGATTACGGGAAGCGTCACTATTCGTTGCCAATAGCTAGCTCTATAATTGGTGAGATCAACTCTGGCTTCTCTTGTTTATCTCTGAAGATATATCTACCTTTGCACAGATTTAGAATATATGCGCCATAGATTATAGAATTATGATACAGCAGAACTTTATTAAGCTCTACGAGGAAAAGTATAAAGAGTATTGGGTGCTTCCCGCTTTTTCCAATTATGAAGAGGGGGTTACCTATAGTTTTGCACAAGTGGCCCAGTGGGTGGCACGTGTGCATCTGATTTTGGAGCATAACGAGATAAAACGGGGCGACAAAGTGGCTCTTATAGGTAAGGACTGTGCCGAGTGGTGTATGACGTGGATGGGCGTTGTCACCTATGGGGCGGTGGTGGTTCCTATTTTGCCAGAGTTTCATCAGGATGACATCCTTCATATCATAGCGCACAGTGATAGCCAGCTACTCTTTGTGGGTAAGGAGCATGAGCGGTTACTGAGCCTTGAGACACTTCCGGAGGTAAGGGGGGCCTTTAGGATTAAGGATCTACAGACGATAGCTGAGCTTTCACGTACGGAGCTGGCAAAGGGTACGGATGTGGCATCGCTGTTCAGTGCCAAGTATCCCGATGGCTTCACACGGGAGGATGTGAAGTACCCTGAGATCGGCAATGACGAAATGGTCTTGATCAGCTACACCTCGGGTACTTCTGGCTTTAGCAAAGGGGTAATGGCGACGGCGAATAACTTGATTGCCAATGTGCAATTTGGGCAAGATGCCAAGCTTCAATTCCGTGGCGACGACTTGCTCTGCTTTCTTCCCAATGCCCACGCCTATAGCTGTGCTTTCAACTTCCTTTTGCCACAGGCACAGGGTACGCATGTCTATATCCTTGGCTCGAAGCCTACGCCACGTATTCTCTTGAAAGCTCTTCAGGATATTCGCCCAAAGCTGGTGATTTCGGTACCGCTGATCCTAGAGAAGATCTATAAGAATGTCCTCGCTAAGAAGCTGAAAGATAAATGGCTCTCACTGGCTCTGAAGCTACCCATCGTGAAGGGGGTGGTGCATAAGAAGATACGCAAAACCCTGATTGACACCTTTGGGGGCAATGTAAATGAGGTGATTATCGGTGGGGCGGC
>NZ_HF988892.1:1749-23732 GCF_000435035.1 Porphyromonas sp. CAG:1061
AGAGGTGGAGGCGTTTTTGATGAAGATCGGCTTCCCCATCACGGTCGGCTATGGCATGACGGAGTGCTCCCCTATCATCTCGTATACGGGGAACCGACAGTTTTTACATCACTCCGCAGGGCGTATTCTCCATAAGATAGAGGAAGTGCGTATTGATGGTGCCCAATCTATTGAGGGCAAAATGGTAGGCGAGGTGCAGGTAAGGGGCGAGAATGTCTGCCTCGGTTACTACAAAAACCCGCAGGCGACGGCCGATCTCTTTACAGAAGATGGCTGGATGCGGACTGGCGACCTAGGTTATATAGAGCAGGATACAATATTCCTCCGCGGCCGCTCTAAGGCAATGCTACTCGGTTCCAACGGTCAGAACATCTACCCAGAGGAGATTGAAGCGAAGCTGGCTATGCTCCCCTATGTGAATGATGCTATATTGGTGCAGCGTGACAAGCGTCTAGTGGCGCTACTATCAGTAGATAGGGCAGCGCTGGAAAAGGATGGGCATGCTACCGAAGAGGCGATAAAAGCGATTTTGGATGATCAGCGAAAGCAGGTCAATACTCAGATCGCTAGCTACGCACAGATCGCTGCTATGGAGATGATTGATGGGGAGTTTGAGAAGACACCTAAGCAGAGTATCAAGCGATACCTCTACCACTAACAAGACCTTTGTACAAAGAGGAGCCATCAATTTGAGGGATCCTTATCGGACAAGTCAGACGGATCGGACAGATCGGACGGATCGAACCAATGAGCGGATTTTTGGTTTGGCCTTTCTGAACTGTCCGATTCGTCTGATAAATTGCCGTGCGACATTCTCTTTTTGTGTCAGTCTTAGGTGACAGATTTGGCACGTTGGGAGGGTTGGCACATAGGTTGCTCTTATCTTGTCAGAAATAATTAAATAAAATACTGATTAAGATTATGGGAAAGATAATAGGAATAGACTTAGGAACTACTAACTCAGTAGTGGCCGTCCTCGAAGGCAATGAGCCAGTGGTGATTGCTAATAGCGAGGGCAAGCGTACCACCCCTAGTGTGGTGGCTTTTGTGGAGAATGGCGAGCGTAAAGTGGGTGACCCTGCAAAGCGTCAGGCCATTACCAATCCACAGCATACAGTTTACTCTATCAAGAGGTTTATGGGTGAGCGCTACTCTGCCGTGAAGGATGAGGCGCACCGCCTACCTTATAAGTTGGTAGAGGGGGAGAATGACACCCCACGTGTAGATATTGATGGTCGTCACTACACTCCACAGGAGATTTCGGCTATCATCCTGCAGAAGATGAAGAAGACGGCCGAGGATTATCTCGGTGCAGAGGTGACGGATGCGGTGATCACCGTGCCAGCATACTTTAGCGATGCTCAGCGCCAAGCTACTAAGGAGGCGGGTGAGATCGCAGGGCTCAAGGTACAGCGTATCGTGAATGAGCCTACTGCTGCTGCTCTTGCCTACGGACTAGATAAGAGCCATAAGGATATGAAGATTGCGGTATTCGACCTCGGTGGCGGTACCTTTGATATCTCTATCCTAGAGCTTGGTGATGGTGTCTTTGAGGTGCTTTCTACCAATGGTGATACTCACCTCGGAGGTGACGACTTTGACCACGTAATCATTGATTGGCTGGCTGAGGAGTTTAAGAACGACGAAGGGGTAGACCTACGTAAGGATCCTATGGCACTACAGCGTCTGAAGGAAGCAGCTGAGAAGGCCAAGATTGAGCTCTCAAGCAGTACTTCTACCGAGATCAATCTGCCATATATTATGCCAGTAGATGGTGTACCAAAGCACTTGGTTCGCACCCTCTCAAGGGCTAAGTTTGAGCAACTTAGTGACCGATACATCCAGGCTTGTCGTGGTCCGGTAGCACAAGCCTTGAAGGATGCTGGCTTGGCACCTAGCGATGTCGATGAGGTGATCCTAGTAGGTGGTTCTACCCGTATCCCTGCGGTACAGGAGATGGTGGCTAAAATCTTTGGTCGCGAGCCTTCGAAGGGTGTGAATCCTGATGAGGTGGTAGCTCTAGGTGCTGCTATTCAGGGTGGTGTATTGAGTGGTGATGTAAAGGATGTATTGCTACTTGATGTGACTCCTCTATCTCTTGGTATCGAGACGATGGGTGGTGTGATGACCAAGCTGATTGATGCTAATACCACTATCCCTACCAAGAAGTCGCAGATCTTTACCACTGCTGCCGATAACCAGCCTAGCGTGGAGATCCACGTGCTACAGGGTGAGCGTCCAATGGCAAAGGATAATAAGAGCCTGGGTAAGTTCAACCTCGATGGCATCCCAGCAGCGATGAGAGGGGTACCACAGATTGAGGTGACCTTTGATATTGATGCCAATGGTATCGTGAATGTTTCTGCTAAGGACAAGGGAACTGGGAAGGAGCAGAAGATCCGCATCGAGGCTTCGAGCGGTCTGAGCGATGCTGATATCGAGCGTATGAAGGCAGAGGCAGAGGCCAATGCTGAGGCCGATAAGAAGGAGCGTGAGCGTGTGGATAAGATCAATGAGGCTGATAGCGTGATCTTCCAGACTGAGAAGCAGCTGAAGGAGATTGGCGATAAGATGCCAGCTGATAAGAAGAGCCAGATAGAGGCAGAGCTAGAAAAGCTAAAGGAGGCTCACAAGGCTCAAGATGTGGCAGCTATTGATTCCGCTCTCTCAGGACTCAATGCGATTATGCAACAGATGAGCCAGGAGATGTACGCCAATGCTGGTGCCGATGCGGGAGCACAGCCAGGACCTGATATGGGAGCTCAAGGTGGTGCCTCTGACCAAGGCACTAAGGGCGATGACCATGTCACTGATGCCGACTTTGAAGAAGTGAAATAAAAGTGCTAATAAACGCTAATTAAAAATAGGTAAATCCCAGTAACATAATATGTTGCTGGGATTTTTATTTCTTAATAATAATTAAATCTTGTCGTTTTTAATCGTTTTTGTGCTTATATTTGTACCATATTTGTGCCGCGACTTAATGGGAGATAAAGTGCGACTTAATTTAAAAGATAGATTGATAATCAAATAGATACAAATAGTATGGCGAGTGCAAAATTTCAAATAGAGCGGAAATGCGAAATTTGCGGTAAATCTTTTATTGCAAAGACGCTTACCTCTAGATATTGCTCTAAGAACTGTTCTCAAGCTGCATACAAACAAAGAAAAAAGGAAGAACTGTTAGATGCATTGAAAAGAGAAAAGGCTGCGAGAGTTCCGAAGAATCAACCTTATCTCTCAATAGCTGATGCAACTGCATTATTTGATATTGGACGAGATTCCCTTTATCGCTTAATCAGGAATAAGCAAGTTCGTTATTATAACCTCGGACGAAGGATGATACGTATTTGCAAAGCTGATTTACAAGAACGCTTTAATCTACGTCCTTACGATGAAAGAAGAAAAGAAAAACAATCAGAAGTAAAGACTTATCGGCTTGAGCCTGAAGATTGTTATACGATTGGAGAAATAGCCAAGAAGTTTGGCATCCATGATAGTACTGTATATCTGCATATTCGCAAATATTCTATTCCAACAAGGCAAATTGGTAATTACGTCTATGCGCCAAAATCAGAGATAGACAATTTGTATAAACCCTAACCCACGACATACAATGAGAAAGGAACTTGATAATATAAAGGCAACAGTACGATTGCGAAAGAGTGCTTATCGAAAAGAATGGTACCTGTATATAGAAAGCTATCCTGTGAGAGTAGCTGGAAAAGATTCTCCGCAAAGAGTGCGTGGGTATCTAAACCGAACAATCACTACTCCTATTTGGGACAAAAGCAGAACAGCTCGTACAACCGAAGCAACCCAAACATTCAAACCTAAACGAGATTTGAATGGAATTATCTTGTGTAAAAGTGAGATAGACCAAGAGGCCTGTATTTATGCAGATAGTGTTAGAAAACTACGGCAGCGTGAATATGATAATGCAAGCTTGTATAGTGACACAGAAACCGCACAAGCAGAACAGAAAGAACGATTACAACAAAATTTCATTAAGTACTTTGATAAGGTGGCAGATAAGCGACACCGTAATAGTTCCCTTTCAATTCAAACTAACTGGGAGCGAGTACATGTTTTGTTAAAAATGTTTGCTGGAGACACGCTACTCTTTTCACAGATAGATAATAGATTGGCAGAAGATTTTAAGTTTTTCTTGTTGTCCGCCCCTTGCGGTGGAAGTAAGAAAGGTACAATATCACGAAATACAGCTTCTACGTATTTTTCTATTTTTAAGGCTGCACTCAAACAAGCATTCATAGACGGATATTTGACCATAGATTTATCTGCAAAAATCAAAGGCATACAGGAACAAGAATCCCGAAGGGAATACTTAACTCTTGATGAACTTAACAAGTTAGCTAATACTCCATGTGAACGTGATGTCCTTAAACGAGCTGCGCTATTCTCTGCTCTGACAGGATTAAGACATTGCGATATTCAAAAACTAAAATGGAATGAAATAGCCATAGAAGGAAACCAAGTCAAACTTCTCTTTACTCAGAGAAAGACAAAAGGGGTGGAGTATATGCCTATCTCGGAACAGGCGTTTAAGCTTTGCGGAGAGCCAAGACAACCAGAACAACTCGTTTTTGAAGGATTACCAAATCCATCTTGGATTTCTCGTCCATTAAGGGCATGGATTGAAAAAGCTGGTATTCAGAAACACCTCAGCTTTCATTGCTTTAGGCACACATTTGCTACCCTTCAACTTGCAAACGGAACAGACATCTATACTGTAAGCAAGATGCTTGGGCATACAAATGTCAAAACAACTCAAGTATATGCAAAGGTTGTCGATGAAAAGAAAAATAAAGCAGCCAATGCTATTCAAATAGATATTGAAAATGATAAAACTTAATTCGACAGCATAATATGAATACCAAATATTTTGAACATATTGTAGTATATCTGTCCGTTCTTGTTGTTTGTGTCATCATTGCGTTGTTTGCAAGAGTGGTTGCCTTACGTTTAGGAGTTGATGAATTTACTGCACAAATAGTCTTTTGGAGTGTTGTTGCCATAGGCATCATCATTTATTCTATATTGTCTATTTTGGTAGAGGGACTATTTACGGCACTAGTCAAGTTTTTCTTTCCACAGAAACAAGAAGATAAAACAAATGATAAAGCATCCGACGCTGAGGCTGGACAAGTAGTAGACGGTGTTGGCGGTTCATCTTCCGAACAACAGCAACAATCAATGGACTTTGACTCAATTCGGCAACAGCAACAAAAGATAATGGACCAAAAGGAACAGGATAGACGTACGATAGCTATTAAATATACACAACAGCAATTCGCACCTTATGTTTCAGATAAAGATTTGCTCAAGCTTTGTGAATATATAGAGTTGTACTCCGCTAAGCTTCCCTTATCACACGTTGAACCAATTAATATCAAAGGTTTAGTTGCCTTAGACCTGTTTCATTTTGCTTGGAATATATGGAATCATTTTAGAGTTGGCAAACAAGATGAAATTTCGCAGTTCCTTAAGCAGGTTTTTGCCACCACATTCAAAGATGTAGAAGTTGGAAGTATAAAAAGTCATCTCCGTGATGACGAGAAGAAAGGCACTATTCCCATTGTACAAAGCCTTTCAGACCACCAAATAACAGAATAACACACAAACCTATTGTGTTTTTATAGTGTTTCTTCAGTGTCTTAGGACACAGAGGAAACACTTTTTTCATTTGCACCGTAAAAATCAATAACAAGTATTATGGTACAAAATGAAATCACTTTTGAGAACTTGCCAAAGGCAGTTGCTCACTTAGTCAGCGAAGTTGCTGAAATCAAGAATTTAGTATGTAAAGGACAACCCCCTATTGTTCCTCCCAAACGTATTCCTATTGGAATAGATGATGCGTGTAAACTTATAGGGAAAGCAAAACCCACGGTTTACACCTTAGTACGTAAACGCTTACTACCTTGTTATAAAAATGGTAAGCATCTCTATTTTTTTGAAGATGAGTTGTTGGCATGGATTGAAGGAGGTAAGAAAAAGACTGTTGCCGAAATCAACGAGGAGGCAAAAGCTTTTATTTCTGAGAAACATTCTGATTCTTCCATTTTATAAATATATGCATTATGGAAAAGGAAAGAACTGAAGGGCGAGCCAAGCAATCTAAGAATGAACGTATAGAACAATTCTTGAAAGAGCATTATGCTTTTCGTTTTAATACAGTTAAAAGTAGAACAGAGTTTCGAGAACAAGATTCTAATACTTCATTTCGTCCTCTTACTAAATATGATATTAACTCTATGCGTCGGCTGGTAGATGGGACTTTGGGTATATATACTCCAGCAGATAATATTCGAGCAATATTGGAGAGCGACTTTTGCAATAAAGTTAACCCAATTCGTGAGTATTTGTTGAATCTTCCAAAACCTAAAGGTGAAGATGAATCTGAAATTATAAGGTTGGCAAATTGTGTTGTGGTGAGAAATCCTGATAAGTGGAAACACTACTTTGTAAAATGGTTGGTTGCTGTCGTAGCCAATGCCATGGATGATTTACAGTGTCGTAATCATACATGTTTAGTTCTTACAGGTGAACAAGGAAAATTCAAAACAACTTTCCTTGATTTACTCTGTCCAGAAGAACTGAAGAGTTATCTTTTCACTGGAAAAATAGATCCACAAGGAAAAGATGTACAAACACTAATTGCGGAATATCTTTTTATCAATATTGACGACCAGCTAAAGGCACTCAATAAGAGAGATGAAAATGAATTGAAGAATCTGATAACGACACCAAGAGTAAAATATCGTAGACCATACGACACTTACATTGAGGAGTATCCTCACTTAGCAAGCTTTATGGCATCTGTTAATGGTAATGATTTTCTAACAGATCCGACAGGCAGTCGTCGCTTTCTACCTTTTGAAGTTGAACACATTGATATTGACGCAGCTAAAGAGATTAATATCAATAAGGTGTACTCCGAAGCAGTTGAATTGTGGAGAGTTGACTATCATTATTGGTTCAACGAAGAGGAAATAGCCGAACTGCATCAAGAGAGCGAAGGGTTTCAAGTGCAGACTGTTGAGTATGAAATGCTTCTTAAAGGTATGGAAAAGCCAGCAGCAACCGAAGAGAGTTATATGACCACTTCTGAAATCCTAAACTATTTGCGTGGATATACAACGCTTAACCTAAGTGAAAGGAGAATGGGAGAAGCCTTGAAAAAGGCTGGTTTCTTGCGGAAATCCAAAAGGATAGGTGGCAATCCAATGTATGTTTACCATATACGCAAGATTGTTCCAAATCCCTTTATTCAAAGTTACAATACAAATTATTAATACTACTTTACTACAAAGAGGGATAAGGCATTGAAAGAAAAAAGGTTAGACCGTAGTAAATAATGATATAAGATATTACTACCTCATTACTACCAACCTACCATATACATGTGCAATAATTACTACAAAGATAGTTAGTACTACATGTTTTTCTTTCACTGTCAGCGACTTACAAAACAATTACATTGTAGTAAGTAATAGGTTTAAAAGTTACAAGTATGACAATAAATGAGATTAAAGCAATATCAATTAAAGATTACTTAGGTTGTATGTCTATATATCCAACAAAGAATTATGGTTATTACGGAATGTATAAAAGTCCATTCAGAAATGAACATACTCCAAGTTTCAAAGTTGATTATAACCAAAATCTATGGTATGACTTTGCACTTGATGAAGGTGGGAGTCTTATAGATTTAGTTATGAAATTACATAATTGCAGTTTAGTACAAGCTATAGAGTTGTTTAATGGCAAACAAAATAACCTACCAAAATTCTCCATAGCTAATAGCAAAACAATTTCTCCAAACCAATCACGTATAGAGGTTATTGGCTCTACCAACTTATGTCATCCAAATCTCATAGAATATTTCACACATAGAGGAATCAATCTGAACATTGCGAAAAAATATTGTAGGGAAATCCATTATAGGATTGGTGATAGGAGTTTTTACGCAATAGGATTTCCAAATAATTCTTATGGGTATGCGTTGCGCAATCCATACTTCAAAGGGTGTTTGTCTCCTTCCGATGTGTCGTATGTTCCCAATCCCTCAGAACAAATCAATCTGTTTGAAGGTTTTATGGATTATCTTAGTCTGCTTACGATGAGTCCAGAGGAAGAGAAGAAAGCCGCACTGATACTTAACTCGATTAATAATATCAAAAAGTCAATATTTTTCCTTTCAAAGCACAAACTCATCTGTTCATATTTAGATAATGATGAAGGAGGAAAGCGAACTTTAGAACAACTTAAAAGAGATGATTTTGCTGTTCAAGACTGCTCTTTCGTCTTCCAAAACTATAAAGACCTAAATGAGTATTTATGTGCTGAATTCAAGCATTCAGAGAAAGCAGAAAATAAGAAAATCAAAGGGATAAGACTATAACTATGGGATATGCTTCGCATAATCTATTTTTCGGGGAGCAAGTTTATGTTTTGGGCATACCAAAACCACTTGCTCCACCTCCTGACAGTCGTTGCAGAGGATTATCCCGCTGGTCTCCATCAAATCAAATAAAAGAAACAAGTATGATAAAAACAGAATATAAAAAAGGTGGTCGTCCAACCAAGGGCGTAGCCGAAAAGAAGAAATACCGTATCACGGTGAAACTGAATACGCAGGATTACTATACGCTTAAAGGCAAAGCCAAGAATGCAGGAGTAACCATGAGTGAGTTTGTAAGAAAAGTTCTTGATAAAGGAAATGTCATTGAACGACTGACCGTAGAGCAAGCAGACTTCATCCGCAAGCTGTGTGGAATGGCAAACAATCTCAATCAGTTGGCACATCGTGCCAATGCGGAAGGATTTCATACCATTGCTCCTTTCCATAAAACCATCATTGGCAAGATTGATGAAATCCTAAATCTGATACGAAGATGATAGCAAAAATAATGAAAGGTTCGGGCTTCAAGGGTGTCATCAACTACATCCTTGACCCGAAGAAAGGAACAGAACTCATTGACAGTTCCGGAGTGAGAACAGACAGTATCAACCATATTGTCCAAAGTTTCATCGACCAAACAGAACTTAATCCACGAGTGGATAAGGTTGTGGGACATATCTCCCTAAGTTTCTCTGTACAGGATTCTTCCAAACTCAGTAATGAATGGATGGCGCAGATCGCTTGTGAATACATGGAGAAGATGGGAATAAAAGATACGCAGTACATTATCGGTCGCCACTTTGACAAGGAACATCCACATGTTCATATCGCTTTCAATCGGATAGATAATAACGGAAAGACCATTTCTGATCGTAACGACAGATTCAGAAGTGAGAAGATTTGCAAGGAACTGACCGCCAAATACGGTTTATACTTCGCTACAGGCAAAGAGCAAGTCAAGGAACATCGCTTGAAAGAACCTGATAAGACCAAGTATGAAATCTATCAGGCGTTGAAAACTGAAATTACTCGGTGCAGGGAATGGAAAGACCTTCTTGCTCACTTGAAAAAGCAAGATATTGATGTCCGCTTTAAGTTCAAAAACAACTCACAGGAGGTGCAGGGTATCATCTTTGAAAAGAACGGTTATCATTTCAACGGTTCAAAGGTGGATAGGGGGTTCAGTTATTCTAAGATAGACTTTGCCCTGCAACAAAATAACAGGGAACACGAACAGCAGATGCAAGGAACGATAAATCTTATATCTAATGTTGCAGATGCTACGAGCGAAATAGTCAACGAACTCATAGAAGGAGGATTGGATTTGTTTCAAACTCATGGTACTGTCCCTGCGGAGGTTTACAACACACTCGATAAAAAGAAGAAAAAGAAAAAACGTAAAATACATTTATAACTATGGCTGATAATAATACATTTGTCCTCTTTGAGGAAATCAAAAACAAACTGGAGACAATTTACAGGGAGCTAAAGGAGTTGAAAGAAAAGGAGAACGGTTCTGTTTCCCTCCCTGTTCAATCTACACCAGCACAAAGTGATGAGCAGAAAGAACAGGAATTGCTCAATCAGTATGAACAGCGTACAAAAGACGTGATTAACAAGTATATTGGAGTACAAGTACGCATCAAGGATGAGGAGGCTAAGTCCATGGACAAATTGGTGGCAAGCGTCTTGACCATGTTGCACGAATGGCAGGAACAGAAAGAACATCCACAACCGCAGGAACTGCTTCACAGGCATAGCTTTGACATCAAGTCGTCAAGAGTCTTTACTACTGTGGTGGCTGTGTCTATCATCTGTTTTATTTCTTTGGTCGGTAACTACTTCTTGTGGCAAAGCAAACAGCAATACAAAGACGATGCCTTGAAATTCCGTATCATCAGAGTATGGAGAGGATGTGGTCCAAAGGAAATCCTATGGCTCAATGATGTGTTCGATATTCATCGCAATACTGCAACAATTAAAAGAATCAAAAAACATACAGATGATTATAATGTGGGACTGAAAGCAAAAGCAGATAGTCTAATGCAGAATAATCTACAAAATAAGAAAGGCAAATAGAATTGTAGATATAAGACTTTTGAAGGAGGAGAAAATATCTCCTCTTTTTTATTTCTTATGCAAGAAAATTTACTATATTTGTAAACAATCATATAATATTTATGGGAAGTCCAACTAATAGAATTAAAGAGGTGCTTATCGAGAAAGGGATTAAGCAAACATGGCTTGCCGAGAAACTCGGTAAGAGTTTCACTATTGTCAACTCATATGTTTGCAACCGTCGACAGCCAAGCCTCGAATTGCTATTTCAAATAGCAGAGATCTTGCAGGTTAATCCAAAGGATTTAATAGTGTTTGTAGATAAGGAATTGAGTAAAGAGCAACTTAAATGAAAGATCTGAATTTACAGCCCAATAAATCATCTTGGGCTTCAAAACGTTTGGATGAAAAATCTGTTCGGCTACTACGGAAAATCTTAGAAGATAAAAGGGTTGACACTTCTAACATTGAAGAAGGTGGAACAGAAGCAAATACAGATGGGTATATTAGTATTTTGGATGTCGATGATACAATTATCGCAAAAGTTACAGTGCAGATAAAGCATTATAATAACAACGCTATCAGTGAGAAGGGCGTCTGTTATGACATCCCGACATCGCTTCTTGCGTATGCCCATAGAATGAAAGGAGAAGTTGTTTTGTTTATCACTTGTGATACTAACAACGATATCGTTTATTGGAAGTATATTGACAGAGCTTTTGTTGAGAGTCAAATTGCTAACTCGGAAAATATTCAACAGACTTACAGGTATTATTTTAAAGACAACGAAAATCTTACAGAAAATAATGTTGACTCGGTCATTGGTTTATGGGAAACATTATACCATGAGCAAATGTTATCATTAAAAGATGAAAAGTCAAAATTATTAGATTTTTTAGATATAAACCTGAAATCTTTTGAAGGAATAACGACTACATTTTATGGATTAAAAGAATCTCATATAGCTAGAAAAGAAACAGATCAATTATTTGATTGGATACAAGGCGATTTGACATCTAAAGATTGTCAATTAAAACTTCTGGTTGGAAATGCAGGAGTCGGGAAAACTGTTATCATTAAGGATTTACTGGATAAACTTACCGCAGCAGGAATTAAGTGTCTGACGATTAAGGCAGATTATTACAACATTACAGAAAATGAAACTTCTGATTTTTCTTTGGAGAGATTACACGCTTCACTGAATTTATTAGTATCTGAGCATAAGAGAGTTGTTTTTATTATAGACCAAATAGATGCATTATCCCAATATTTATCTAACGATAGAGATAAGCTAAATATACTCTTGAATGTAATTGCTGCATGGGAAAAGGAGTATAGCAAAGACATAAGAATAATAGTGTCTTGTAGGAAGTATGATTTAGAATATGACCCATCATTAAGTCAATTAAAAGAGCATAGCACTGCTATTGAGGTGAATAGATTGGATGATAAGGATGTTGAGTATGTTATTAACAAATTAGGTTCTGGTCTTTATTGTAAATTAACATCTCAAACAATTACGATACTAAAAACTGCCCAATATCTAGATGTCTTTTGTAGGTTATATGGCTCTGGCAATGTTAGAGAATACAATTATCAAAACTACATGGAGTTATATGATGGCTTGTGGTTGTCATTGATAAATTACGCAAACGAACATACGCCTTGTAGCAATTTGGAAGATGTCATGTTTGAAATTGCAAAGTCTGTTCAAGAAGCGGAAACTTTAACTCCAACATGGTTAATAACGGCAAGCAACAATAAAGCAACAAGATATTTAGCGAGCGAGAGTATAGTAAAATATAACAACAAAAGGATCTCTTTCTTTCATCAAACTTTCTACGATTATGTACTTGCAAGGTATTATGTATCAAATAAGAAGTCTTTTATTACTGAATTGAAAAAACGATTTCAAGGATTAGAAATACGTTCCTCAATTAAAATTTTCTTAGATTTTGAGAGGGAACATTCTGACTCTTTGTATAAAAAAGATATTAATACAATAATATTTTCTGATGATATTCGTTTACATCTGAAGCAACTGGCTCTTTCTATACTCTCATATAGTGATGCTATATATAAGTTCGAGATTGATATCATTAAGAAATTGCCCAAACTCAATCACCAATTATTTATTTATTTCCTTTCGACAACATCGAATCCTTTATGGTTCCCTACGATAAAGGACTTGATACAACCTTTTGCGGCTGGGCTTACCACCGAAAACGATTATTTTAATCCACTGCGAATTTTGTTTTCCAATTATGCCTCGAAATTTCCCGACGATATTTATGACATGGTAGATACTATAAAGGACATTTCTACTAAAGAGGAAATTACGATGTGGATATTGCGCAATCATAATGATTATTCGAATGAGAAAGTAAGAGATAGTTACATTAACTTAAAAGTAAAACCCAATTTCGATTTGGCAAGTTGTGTCATGGATGCAATTGATACCAATCTGAATTTTGCTTTGGAAGAGACAGAGGAACTTCTCATTAACTACTTTGTTAATAACAATAAGCATAAGTCGCATTACGATTACGAGTTGTTTGAACAGATATGTGAAAGATTCTACAAAGAATACCCGAAAGATTTTTTAGTGATAGCTTACGATTGTTTTGTACAAATAGTTTCCAAAACAAGAAAACAAAGCTATCAGTGGTATTCGACAAATGAAATTTTCAGTAACTATATGTCTGATTATGCAGAAAAGTTTTTTAACTGGTTAGGAGATCTCCTTACACAAAATATTGATGACCAAGATTTTGGTACCTCTATGGTGGAAAAATTATTATCTCTTGAGGAGGAATCTGCGTTTATTTTATCTTTCAAGGTAATTGCTGCAAAACCAACTCTATTTGACACATATATCAAGAATTTAGTTTCAAATGATGAAGAATTAGATAAGTTCATCGAATTTGGTGACGTTAGGTATTATTTCTTAGAAGCTCTATCTAAGTGGTATCTTTCTGTATCGCATGAAAAACAAGTAGAGTATCAGAGGGATATCTTGAAATATAGATCAAAAGGAGACTATATACATAACAATGATAGAAGATACACTGAACTTGTGTTACCTTATCTTGGCTGGCATAAGTGGCAGTTACTATGTTGTACCATTTTAGAATCAACATTAACGAAAGAAGCCAAACGGTGTAAACAAGAACTTTGTCGGCGTTTTAATGGTACATATACAAATGAAAAATTTGACTATCATGTAACAGCGGCATCCATTTGTGGAGGTATAACAACACAAGAGATTTATAACCATTTCTCTCCCGAGAATTGGCTATCCTCTTTTGGTAAATTAGATGAACGAAGGGCTTTTCGCAAAGGCAATTTTTCACCAATTAGTCTAAGAGCACATGCAGAAGCATTTACTAAATGTGTAGAGAATTCTCCAGAAAAGTATAAGAGATTTATCTTCTCTTTGCATGATAATCCAAACATCAAATCCATGTACCAAGAAGCTGGATTATTAGGATTGCTTTTAGGTGGGGCTGAAAAAAAAGAGTTAGTCTCATTGTTCCAAAGGTATATGGATGTGGACTATATAAAAAATAATGCATATACTTTTGAACAACTTGCCACGAACTATACAAAGGAAGAAAATTGCGTGATAGATGATTTGATACCGATACTTATACAAGCAATAAAACAACCATTACTTTTAAAAGATGAGCAAGAAGATTTGCACTGTAAAAGCTTAGCAGATATTGTACAACACAAATTGGGTGTTGCTATCAATAGTTTTCAAGGTCATGCATTGAATATCCTTATATCTATTTGTGCGTTATCCACCCGTCGTGCCCAGATCTATCATCTTTTAAACCTATTATATAAGGACTTAGCAATAGAATTGCGCTTAGAGGTTTTATACTACATATACTATAAGGAATATTATGATGAAGTGTTAACTGATAAATTATTCTCTGTATATTTATCTGGTAGTGGAGCCTATGGGCTAATGGTAAGAGCAGATGTAATACAGTCTCATTATTATTTTAAGACAGATTCCATGCGTGCATACATTTCTGATCTTATGAAAGATAATAGATGCCATGTTATTTTGGCTCAGATATTCTTTTATGGATTATATCATAAAGACATAAGGAATGTATGCAGGCAAAATCTAAATAAAATTTTATTGTTGAATAATGAGAAAGTAATAGCGATGATGGTAAGACTTTCCTTAAAAAATATTTCTGAACCTTGTTATAGGGAAACAGCAAATGATATTGTGCTATGTCACATTGCGGATAATAGAGAAGAGATTGTAAAATCATATGAATATCATATAGATAGCCTATCTGTAGAAGATTTCAATCTATTTAAAGAGATTACAAATAATTGGAACAATAAAACGCATCGGGAACGTCTTTCTCAGATTAAATATCTAGAAAAATGTGCTAGTATGCTACCATTAGATTGTTACCTGTATATAAAAGCGCATGACTTCTTGCATTCTGATGATTTTTACCTTAGAGAAAAAATTGTGAAACTTTTATTAGGTATATATAAACAAATGAAAAAAGAGGAAAATTTGAACGCAATGAACAAAATAATGGACTTGTTTGATGAATACATTATTTTACATTCTTTTATCGTAAATGATGCAATAGAAAAGTTAGGTGTATAATTAACTTACTATCTTTAGTTTGATGAATGGTACATCCGTGGTAAAAATATTAAATGATATAAGAATTTGACATGACCGACTTTGAAGAATATATCCGACAGAGCGAACCGCATAAACGAGAGAAAGGTTATGCGTGGCAGACTGCTATTGGTTTGCAGGCTGTTGATGGGCTGAAGACTTCAGACTATCTGCGTCAAACAGCTTGTCAACATATTGAGGGCGATATTACGATTGAAGAGGTGAAGCGGCTTGTCAATAGCTATTATGAGTCGATGACAGCCCGTAAGGACGTAGAAGACAGAACAGAGGAAGCAGATAAAGTTTCGGCTCGTATCACCGAATTGCTGTCCGAGCAGAGTTTTACATTCTCGCCATTAGAATATATTTCTATTCATCGCCGATTGTTTGAAGGCATCTACGAACACGCCGGTAAGATAAGAGATTACAATATTACTAAAAAAGAATGGGTACTGAATGGAGAAACTGTGCTGTATGCAGGTGCAGATAGTATTCGTGAGACGCTGGATTATGACTTTGCCCGTGAAAAGGAATACAATTATAGACACCATGACACAATGGAAGCCGTGAATCATATTACTCAATTTATTTCAGATCTTTGGCAAATTCACCCTTTCGGTGAGGGTAATACTCGTACAACGGCAGTCTTCACTATCAAGTATCTGCGCACATTTGGTTTTGACATCAGCAACGAAACTTTTGCTCACTATTCGTGGTACTTCCGCAATGCACTGGTTCGTGCCAACTATAACAATATGCCTAAAGGGATTTTTGCGACAACACAATATCTTGAAGCGTTCTTCCGTAACCTGATATTAGATGAACAGAATGAATTGAAGAATAGATACCTGCACGTGTCGGCAGAAAGTCAAAGTGCAACAGGTAATGACCCAAAGTGCAATATTTGCACTTTGAATTGCACTTTAGAAGAATTAGCAGTACTCAACTTTATTAAAGAGAAACCGAATGCAACGCAAAAAGAAATAGCTGTGCATATCGGAAAATCAGAACGAACGGTAAAGACGATGACCGTAAAATTATCTATACAAGGCATTCTTGAACGCAAGAACGGTCGGCGCAATGGCTATTGGGTTATAAAAAAATAGCAAAACGAACATCTAAATTCCCATCTATGGAAGCGCATAAAGAACAACATAAAAAATCTATTCGTTTTTTCAACGACCGTGAAGTACGTGCCGTATGGGACGACACACACAATAAGTGGTGGTTCTCTGTGCTGGACATCATTGCTGCAATTAACGAGCAAGACGATTATCAAAAGACAAGGAACTATTGGAAATATCTCAAAACTAAGTTGAAGAAGGAGAATAACGAACTGGTTAGTGCTACTAACCAGTTGAAGTTGCAAGCCCCAGATGGGAAACAACGATTGACAGATATGTTGGATGGAGAAGGGGTTGTTCTACTGGCAAAAGCAATACCCAATGTCAAGGCAATGGGATTTCTTGATTGGTTTACTTACAGCGATAATACCATTGATGGACAGAGTAAGAAGAAAGCCTACCAACTTTTTGAGAGTGGACTCTTGAAAACAGCAGAGCCTGGTAGTATCAAATGTCTGCAACAGATTCACGCTTATCTCTTTGGAGGACTGTACGACTTTGCTGGGCAAATTCGTACGAAGAATATATCCAAAGGAGGTTTTACTTTCGCTAATTGTATGCACTTCCCTGAAACCCTGCAAACAATAGAGCGAATGCCAGAAACTACTTTTGATGAGATAATGGACAAATATGTTGAAATGAATGTAGCACATCCATTTATGGAAGGTAATGGTCGTAGCACTCGCATTTGGCTCGACCTCATGCTGAAGCGTTCTCTCAAGCGGTGTGTAGATTGGAGTCAGATAGATAAAAACGAATATCTATCAGCAATGCGTGAGAGTGTTTCTGATAGTACACACATCAAAGCTTTGGTACTGCCTGCACTCACCACCAAGATTGATGACCGAGAAATGTTTATGAAGGGCATTGACTATTCATATTATTATGAACAAAAGGATTGATTTATAAGATGAAACATCATCCTATTTTTTGATGAAATTAATTATATTTACAACAAAATTAATATAGAAAAATATGGAATGGATATTTGAAGGAATCGGCACTAATATATTAGTTCTTATAGTTACATTTTTACTTGGTGGATTTACTGGCTACAAAATAGGAATCCACCAAAAGACTAATTTAAAACAAAGCGCAGGTGATAATGCCACACAAAGTCAAACAGGAATTATAAATAATTACTATGGAGATAAACAAAAGTGAGCAAACTGCTGGTGATAATTCTACGCAGGTACAAGCTGGGACTGTAAATAATTATTATAATACCACAAATATTGTTGGGATTGATGAAGAACGTGCCCGTACTATTTGTAAGGAAGAATATGCCATTGCAAAAGCTAATTGGACTCAAGAAGCCCAAGGTATTGCCCAAGAACGCGTAATAGCATTAGAGGACAAACTAATACCAAAGATGCAACAGCATGATGAAACCCTAAAAATCTTTGGGGATCCTGCTTTTCAATTTATTTTAAGAAAAGCGCAAATATCAGCTGCTTCAAGCGGAGAAGAAAGAGATTTAGATATGCTTTCTGAATTAATCGTTCATAGAGCAGAGCAAAATGGTAATAGAGAAAGAACATTAGGTATATCAAAAGCAATTGAGATCATAGATCAAATTCCAGAATCCAGTTTAATAGGGCTTTCAACCTTCTACGCTATACATAGATATGTGCCAGAATCCTTTGACATACATCAAGGATTAAAAACTCTTGATAATCTACATAAGAGTATCCTTAATGATATAGAATTGCCTATTGGTATACAATGGATAGAAAATTTGGATGTGCTCTCTGCTGTTCGAATCGCCCCTTCGGGAATACAATCTTTTAAGAAAATGGAAGAATTTCTATCTAATAAATTAGCATGTTTACCTATGGGAATTGAACGAAATTCACCAGAGTATAACGAAATGCTCTTGGAACTACATAAAGTTGGACTCTATGACTGCAAAGAGAAAATAGCAGAACTTTATGAGGATAATAGGGATAACAGAAATGCTCTGAAAATAGAAATGCCGTTATTTAAAGAGCATCCGTTAAGAGAAGGCTTCCTTATATGTGTGGTTCCTCCTAAATACTTTATAGATGATGGTAGCATTATTGTAAAAGTTAATGTAGACTCTAAAGAGTTTGATCTTCCCCTAAATGAGGAACAATATCTTGCATATAAGCATCTCTCAGAAATAACATACAAGGATGGTCGTAATGTTGAATCATTAAAATCAAATCTTATCAAAGAATGGAATAACTATGAAACCCTAAATAAAGTAATGGTATGGTGGAATCAATTACCATTATTTTTTGAAATAACACCGATTGGAGTTGCTATTGCAAATGCATATATTAGGACTAAATATCCTGCTATCCCAAGTATGTATTAAAAGATAAATCCATTATCTATGATATCTAAAAATTATACCACATGATAAGAGAAACTTTTTCCGATAAGTATAATGAGGAAGTGAGGATAGTTATTCGCGAGCTATTCAATATTTGCAAGCAGGCAATGAAGCATCCTGGAGATTTATTGGTATGTCAACAAAATGGCTTCATAGGCTTAGGTGCTCCTAGTTTAGGTCTTGGGATAACAGGATTAAACTATATGCAGCAACTTAATCAAATAGTTTATCCTGGAATTGGAAAAACGACAAATGATAATGAGTGCTTTGTAAATTCAAGATCTATTTCCTTTAATGGCACTACGGATTTTGAATAATCCATAGAAGAAGAAATGCATAGGTATCAATTGATTTGGGAAAATGGGTATTTTCTAAAGACACTGAAAGAAATCAGTCATCTTCTTAATGGTGAAAATTACGATTGGAAATTAGATATTGATAGCAAGACAAGAGCTACGAGAAGCAATTATATTAAAGACGCTATTCTTACCAAGTTCTCAACAGCTCCTAAATTTCAAAATTTGTTGGAAGAAGCATACAACAAAGATTTAAGGAATGCAATTGCACATACACAGTACAGATTAATTCAGGGAGGTATTGTTTTGACAAGCATCAAAGACGATAATCACCAACCATTTTATGGCATTACATTTGAGAAATGGGAAGAAATATATTCTAAGGCATGGTTCCTATTACGATATATTTTTAGTGGATTAAATGATATTATGGAACTCTATTATGTTCCACTTGCGAAAGAAAAAATCTCAGGTGGAATCCCTATTCTGATACCAAATGGTAAAAAATGGAGCGAAACTTATGTATACTATTTTGAAAGAGGAAACAGGTGGACTTTTCATAAATGAAATTACCTAACGCCTCCTTATAGATCCATATATGAAATAGATAACTTGAATAATACAGATTCGGACTAATAACCTCCAAGATGCTTTTTAATCAGTACTACTCAAATTGAGGAAACATTTTTGTACCATGCGAATATAAATCACTGATAATCAGCGTAAGATATATTTGAAGAAGTGAAGTAAGCGTATTGAATACTTACTATAGGCAATAGGGTGAGCCAAGTTTTTGGCTCACCCTATTTTTATGCATTGCATGGCGGTGAGGGGCATCTACAATCAAAGATAATAGTCACTATAAGCTTTTGGCTGTAATTATGTTGGGAGAGGGTTGCCCGATATCACTATTTTTAGGTATCTTTGGCATGGATAGGCAGTTGTGGCTTATCCAGTGATATTGAAATATTTCACAAAACATAAAATAATAGGAATATGCAGAAGTATATTTGCGAGCCATGTGGCTATATCTATGACCCAGAGCTGGGTGACGAAGATGGTGGAATTGCACCAGGTACTCCATTTGAGGACATTCCTGAGGATTGGGTTTGCCCCGTTTGTGGTGCAGAGAAGAGCGACTTCGCTCCTTACAACGAATAAGACTAACCCCCTGATAGGGTAGAAATTAATTGCTGAACAGCTACATGGTTTATCTATGTGGCTGTTCGCTATTTAGAATGCCACGACAGTCACAATATTAGAAGGACAATGGTTTAATAATGTGGCGTAAAATGGGTATATTTGTAACTGCGGAAATTATTTACGTTTTAATTATATAAGTATTTGACTTTATGAAAATCAAGAATCTTCTGCTGAGCACACTCTTTGCAGCACTTGTAGTGCTGATGTCGTCGTGTGCAGGCAAGTTAAAGCCACTGGATGCTAGGCAAGTATCAGTTGATCCTCAGCCACTTGTGCTAATTGGCGGTGAGGTGCCAGCAACCATTAACATCAACTTCCCAGCTAAGTGGTTCAATAAGAATGCCGAGGTGAGGGTAACGCCAGTGCTTAAGTATGCTGGTGGTGAAGTGTGGGGAACCACTTATAACTTCCAAGGCGAGAAGGTACGTGGAAATGCCACCACTATCCCTTATGGTATGCCAAAGAGTGTGACCATCCACTCCAACTTTAAGTACAAGCCAGAGATGGCAAAGAGTGATCTCATCCTGATCTTCTCTGCACGCATTCGTGGCAAGGAGGTACAGCTTCCAGATGTTAAGATCGGCGAGGGTGTTGTGGCTACTGAGGCTCTTGCTAGTGCGGCCTTTACCACTCCTGCGATTGCGCCCGACGCTTTCCAGAGAATTATCAAGGAGAAGTACGATGCTGATATCCACTTCCTTATCCAGCAAGCGAATGTGCGTAGCACTGAGCTCAACTCTGCCGATGTGCGTGAGTGGAAAGGGATTGTGGAGAGTGCCAATATCACTCCCAACCAAAATGTAGATGTAGAGATTCAGGCCTATGCTTCACCAGATGGTGGTCGCGAGCTCAATGAGAAGCTCTCGGCACAGCGTGAGCGTAACACCACTGCTACCATTGGGCGAGACCTCAAGCGTGCCAAGGTAGAAGTGCCTATGTCAGCACACTATACAGCTCAGGACTGGGAAGGTTTCCAGAAGCTAGTGGAGCAGTCCAATATTCAAGATAAGGAGCTGATCCTATCTGTCCTCTCAATGTACAAGGATCCTGAGACTCGTGAGCGCGAGATTAAGAATATCTCTTCTGTCTTTAGTCAGTTGGCCGATGAGATTTTGCCACAGCTCCGTCGTTCTCGTCTGATTGCCAATATCGAGATCATCGGTAAGAGCAACGAGGAGATCGCAGCACTTTCAAAGAGTGAGCCAAGCAAGCTGAATGTAGAGGAGCTCCTTTACTCTGCGACTCTAACGAATGACAAGGCAGAGCAACGTAGGATCTACAATCAGGCGGTGGCTCAATTCCCAGCCGATGCACGTGCCTACAATAACCTTGGCGTGCTAGCCTATGAGAATGGCGATTACGCTACAGCAAGTAGCTACTTCCAAAAGGCTGCAACCAAGTCTCAGCTCCCTGAGGTGAAGATGAATCAAGGGCTACTGCAGCTACTAGATGGCAACCTCGAGGAGGGTGAGACCCTGATCGGGCAGGCTACTAATGTGCCTGAGCTAGGTGAGGCTCTTGGGCTGATCTATATACAGAAGGGTAAATATGCTGAGGCTGCCAAGGCACTTTATGATGTAGCAACCAATAATGGTGTATTGGCTCAGATCCTTAATAAGGACTACAATCGTGCCAATCAGCTACTCAACCAGATCGTAGCTAAGGATGCTACCACATACTACCTACAAGCATTGATGGGGGCTCGTACCTCTCAGACCGATGTGATGACTGAGGGTATACGTCAGGCAGTACGCCTACAGCCAAGTATGGCTACTAAGTTCCTCAACGATAGAGAGTTTGCCCGCTATGCTAGCCAGAGCTACTTCCAGAGTGCACTGAAGTAAGCACTTCTCTT
>NZ_HF988892.1:23797-26107 GCF_000435035.1 Porphyromonas sp. CAG:1061
TGGAGAGCTGGCTAGCTTTGTTTTGGTATGCCACATTAGGTGGCTATTCTATTCTTTAGTCGATGGGATGGTAGCGGACGAAAGCCTCAATAGCTTCGTAGCTAGCTAGTCCAAGGTCTTGGTAGAGCTGTGCTGTAGCACGGTTGCGATCCTCGGAGCGCTGCCAGAATAGGCGCTCATCATCACCTAGGAAAGGAGCACTCTCCATCTGCGACTGATGCTTGAGGATGCTATTCCGCTTGAAGCGAAGCTCCTCGGGACTCATAGGCACTGCCATCTCAATATGGTCAATCTCCCACTCGGCCCATGCACCACGGTACATCCAGATCCACGTATCCTTAAACCACTCTTCGCTCTTCACTTGGTCAATAGCTGCTAGGGCGACATCTAGGCACACCTTGTGAGTACCGTGTGGGTCGGCAAGGTCACCCGCCACAAAGATTTGGTGAGGCTTCACCTCGCGAAGCAATTGGATCACGATATCCACGTCGGTCCGAGTTGGTGGATTCTTCTTGATGCCTCCTGTCTCATAAAATGGCAGGTTGAGGAAGTGTACATGGTCCTCCTTAACTCCAATGAAGCGGTCGGCTGTGCGAGCCTCCTCTACACGGATAGTTCCTTTGAAAAAGCGTACCTCGGGCGTTTCGATAGAGCCCTCCTCCTTTTCGTGTAGCAAGAAGTGTCGGAGTTCCTCGGCATGCTGGTGGAGCTTGCTATCAGCCATTCCTAAGTGCTCTGCGGTATTGCGAAGGAAAGAGAGATAGCGGATCACCTCCTCATCACCCACGGCGATATTGCCCGAGGTTTGGTAGGCTACATGCACATCGTGCCCCTGCACCACCAAGCGGCGGAAGGTACCTCCCATAGAGATCACATCGTCATCGGGGTGAGGGCTAAAGATAAGCACCCGCTTCTTAGCAGGCAAGGCACGCTCAGGCCTATTAGAGTCATCGGCATTGGGTTTGCCCCCTGGCCAACCGGTGATGGTGTGCTGGATATCATTAAACACCTTGATATTGGCATCATAGGCAGAGCCATAGACCGTAAGCAGCTCTCCCAGTTGATGGTCGGAATAATCTTGATTGGTCAGCTTCAGGATAGGCTTATTGACCTTCTGGCAAAGCCATACAATGGCACGACGAACCAGCTTAGGGGTCCACTCAATAGAGGTGACCCTCCAAGGGTGATTGATACGAGTGAGCAGACTGGCCGCCTGTAGGTCGGTGTAGACTCTTACGTGGCTGTGAGATTGGAAGTAAGAAGCAGGCAAGCTCTCCGTCATGGGCTCCTCCACCGCCTTGGCGATCACCTCGGCCTTGGCCTCGCCCCATGCGAGAAGGATTATCTTACGTGCTTCACTCAAGTTCTTTAGACCGATAGTCACCGCTGTAGGAGGTACATTCTCTTTAGTATTAAAGGTGCTAATGGCCTCCTGAACCGAGGTGCTATCCAGTACCGACAAGTGCGTACCCTGCGACCAGATAGAGCCGGGAGAGTTGACCCCCACCGATCCTCTACGGCCTAGCCCAGTAATAAGGAGGTCAATGCCCCCTAGCTGGTGAATACAGTCGTCAAACTCCTCAATGGCACGGCCCACATCCTCCTTGGAGAGCTGGCTATCCAATCCGTGAAGATGCTCATCGGGAATACCCACATGTGTGGCGAAGTGCTCTTTGATCTGTGCTAGTACGCCTGTGTCTTTATTGGGAAGGGGTACAAATTCGTACATAGGGAATAGGTGTACATTCTCAAAAGAGACCCCCTCTTTTTCCCGCATCTGTATCAGTGCCTTGTAGATGGGCTCAGGACTAGTCCCAGCCGAAAGCATAATGGTGTAGGGCTGGTTGCCTTTGGCCTTTATATCATTGCAGATGGTTCGGGCGATGCTCTCCGCCGCCTCCTCTGGGGTGGGCGTTATGGTTACCGGCATACGCTCGAAGCTAGTCAGAATCCCCTCTTCATACGCATTGGAGGGTCGGTACAATCTTTCTTCTACCTGAGTGAGTGCAATCTGATTGCTCAATCCAAATCTCATAATCATCTCTATTTATTGTGCAAGCTTGATAGTTATTATTATATGACGACAAGATACTTAATATTTTTCTAAAGGCAAATGAATTAGCTATAAACTTCGGGGGTTATGCATTGTAGAAGCCTACCCTGGGGACTCATCTTACAGAATTTCCACCCGCGAAATAAGGCAAAAACAGACGAAAAAGGGGGGCGCAAAGGCCCTCTTCTCAACCGACTGGAATTCAATACCATACAAAAGCGTTTACCGAGATGCAACTAAGCAATCGGTTAGTTGCA
>NZ_HF988893.1:0-5130 GCF_000435035.1 Porphyromonas sp. CAG:1061
GGGTCCTCCCCAATAGCACACCTGTGAATGCCCTACGGCTAGGGTTATCTAATGCGTAACCCCTGTACACTTTATGCTGTCAATGGAGAGTATGCTCAAAATTGGTATCTTTGTTTGTAGTTTAATATTAAGAATTAGAATAGATATAGTATATGGCTTACGGTTTACTTAAGGGGAAAAGGGGAATTATCTTTGGTGCTCTGAATGAGCAGTCAATTGCGTGGAAAGTGGCACAGCGTGTGGTAGAGGAGGGGGCGAGCATTACCCTGACCAATACACCTGTAGCGATCAGAATGGGCACGCTTAATGACCTATCTCAGGAGACGGGGGCAAAGGTGATTGCCTGTGATGCAACGAGTGTGGAGGATCTTGAAAAGGTCTTTAGTGAAAGTATGGAAGCCCTTGGTGGTAAGATTGACTTTGTACTCCACTCTATTGGAATGAGCCCCAATGTGCGTAAGGGGATTCCTTATGATGATATCAATTATCCAAACTATACAAAGACGCTTGATATCTCGGCTCTTTCGCTTCACAAGATGCTGACCGTGGCAAAGAAGATGGATGCAATCAGTGAGGGAGGCTCCGTGGTGGCGTTGACTTACATTGCCGCACAGAGAAGTTTTGTGGGCTATAGCGATATGGCCGATGCCAAGGCACTCCTGGAGTCAATCACTCGCAACTTTGGGCTGATCTACGGCAAGGAGAAAGGGGTACGCATCAATACAGTGAGCCAATCGCCTACAGTGACCACTGCCGGTAGCGGTGTTGAGGGAATGAACCTCTTGCGTCACTTTGCTGAGAAGGTGTCGCCACTTGGAAATGCCGATGCGGATGATTGTGCCGACTATTGTGTAACACTCTTTAGCGACCTAACACGAAAGGTGACGATGCAAAACCTCTTCCACGACGGAGGCTTCTCCTCTACTGGAATGAGTGCCGATGCCTTGGCTCAGTACACCAAAGGAGAGCTAGACAATATCGACTAATCGCTTATGGAGAGCCTACCGTTTATTGAATGGGCTTTGGAGAATCTCAATTATCTCACCATCATGCTCCTGATGGCGATTGAGAGCTCCTTTATCCCTTTCCCAAGTGAGGTGGTGGTGCCACCAGCTGCCTATATGGTGGCATCTGGAAGTAGTGATATGACCTTTGGCGGGGTGGTGATTTTCGCTACTCTCGGGGCACTGATTGGAGCCTTGATCAACTATCTAATTGGAGTATGGTTGGGCCGTCCGCTCGTTCATCGTTTTGCACGGAGTAGGGTGGGGGCTTTCTTCCTGCTTTCGGAGGAGAAGATCGTGAAGGCCGAGACTTACTTTGTTGAGCATGGTGCGATCTCTACGTTAGTTGGTCGTCTAGTGCCAGGCATTCGGCAGTTGATATCGATTCCTGCGGGAATGTCGGGGATGAAGGTTTCCCCTTTTCTTCTTTATACTGCGTTGGGTGCAGGTACATGGAACCTAGTGCTGGCTCTGATTGGTTGGTACTTGGAGAGCGTGGTGCCGCGAGAGGAGCTGATGCCTTATGTGGAGCGTTATAGCCATGAGATTGGCTTGGTTATCCTCGGGATTGTGGTACTAGCACTCCTCTATATGACGATTAAGGCACTTCGCCGTCCGAAGGAGAAAAGTGTATAATATAATATGATGACGATTGATTTCTGGGGCGATATTACCTGTCCCTTTTGCTATATTGGTGAGGTACTCTTGAAGCGCGAACTAGAGGCTGGTGGGTACGAAGATCAAGTAGAGGTGAGGTGGCGAAGCTGTCTATTGGCACCAGAGTTGCCTCTTAATACCTCTTTTACATGGCTTGAGAGGATGGAGAAGGTGGAGGCCCCTGAGGAGTTGCAGCACTTTCAGAAGAGCCGGTCGGTGCTGAATCATCTGGCGGAGAAGTATGGTTTGGAAAACAACCTAGAATCTGCTTGGTCGCATAATTCTCAGAGGGCTGCAAGGCTTTTGAAAGTGGCTACGAAGGAGGGCCGAATGCTAGAGGTGGCAACTCTTTTTGGGCGTGGTTACTTCTCGGAAGGAAGAGACTTTAGCAAGTTGGAGGAGCTGAAGCGGGTAGCAATTGAGGCCAATTTACCTGCGGAGGCTGTTGCTGGCGTACTTGAGGGTGACCTTTATCTTTCGGAGGTAAAAGAGGATCAAGTACTAGCAACTCAATACGCTTACAATTTTGTCCCAACTATCTACTTCGGTGATGAGGTAATGCTGGAGGGTGTCGTCACTCCCGAGCAGATTCGTGAGGCACTTCAAAAGACCTTAAAGTAAGAGGATGAGCATGGTCACTACGCCCATGATGAGTGTGGTGATATTGGTGTAGCGGAGGAGTTTATTGAGGCTCTTCCCTCTGAGTCGATAGATTGCCATCACCCCATTGGCGTAGAGTGCCGCACCGAGCAATCCAATAATAATCGCTCCGAGCCAGCTTCCCTCTGTGATAAGTCCAATAACAATCAGCAGTAGCGATAGCACTGCATTAATGAGGTAGAGGAGGGGTCCCGACCTTTTGCCCATTCGAACAATCAACGTCAGTTTGTGGCTCTCTAAATCTTCCTCGTAGTCGCGATAGTTATTGCAGACTAATATATTGGTTTCCCACAACCCAATACCGAGCGCGAGTAAAAGCAGATATACCTGGGGCCTAGCATCTGCAATGACGTAGTAGCTGACGAGGATAGGCACTAACCCATAGAAGATAACTACTGCAAGGTCGCCTAGTGCGGTCCTTGCCAATGAGTATTTCCCTGCGGAGTAGGCAATGGCACACAAGATGACTACTGCCCCTACGAGTAATAGCCACCACCCCCTTTGGGAGGCAAGGTACAAGCCCGAACCGGCACAAATGGAGTGCGAGATGCCTAGGGCAATGAGCATTTGCCGTGGGGTGACCTCTCCAGTGGAGAGTAGACGAGTGAATCCTAAGCGGTGGTCGGTATCCTCTCCGCTTTTATAGCCAAAGTAATCATTGGCGAAGTTGCTTGAGATCTGTGCCGAAACCGCTACGAGAAGGCATAGAAGGAAGTAGCCCCATTGCATTAGTCCGTCGCTTACTACGGCCCCTAGTAGAAGCAACATTGGTGCAACGGACGCCCCGAGTGTGTGGGGGCGTGTAGCATAAATCCATTTGTGAACCTGTTCGTTCATTATATTTCCTCTTGAAAGAGGTGCTTACTCAGTAGCTTCAGTGCTCTTACCTTGTCTTCGCTACGAATTAAGATAGAAACTCCATAGTTGGAACCTCCGTAGGAGATCATTCGCACGGGAAGCTCACTTAGAGCCTCAACTACTCGGCTCTCAAAGCCTACATTCTTCCAATTCATATCGCCGACAACGCTGATGATGGTCATATCCTCATCTACGGAGACATCGGCAATCTTTCGTAGCTCTAGTAGAATCTCTTCGAGCCGATTGGTATTATCTATGGTGAGGGTGATGGCTACTTCACTGGTGGTGATCATATCCACGGCAGTCTGGTAGCGCTCAAAGGTCTCGAATACCTTCCGCATAAAGCCTTGGGCAAGAAGCATACGAGAGCTGAGGATACGAAGGGCTGTGATACCATCTTTTGCTGCGACTGCCTTTAATGACCCCTCTTTGATGCGATTGGAGATGATGGTGCCTTTTGCCTCAGGCTCCATGGAGTTGAGCAACCGCACTGGTATATTTCTCATCTTAGCGGGGTGGATACATGCGGGGTGCAGTATCTTTGCCCCAAAGTAGGCCAATTCGGCTGCTTCGTTGAAGTGCAGATGACGCACAGCTGTCGTGTGGTCGACCACCCTCGGATCGTTATTGTGTAGCCCATCAATATCGGTCCAAATTTGTATCTCTTTGGCATCGAGTGCTGCACCTATCAGTGCTGCAGTGTAGTCGCTTCCACCGCGTTTTAGGTTATCTATCTCTAGGTAGGCATTCCGGCAGATGTATCCCTCGGTGAGGAAAAGACTTTGCTTGGGGTAATGGCTAAGTAGCTCAATGAGTTGCGACTGAATCTCAGGTAAATTGGGCTCACCCTGTTTGTTCGTTACCATAAACTCCAGTGCTGGTAGCATAATAGCTACGATTCCTCGCTCTTCTAGGTGAAGTCGCATCATCTCTACGGAGATGATTTCGCCTTGAGCCAATATCTGACGCTCCTCAAAGTCGGTAAAGTACTCCTCTTTGAAACTTCTGAGAAAGTTCATCTTCTCAGCAACGAAGGTCAGCGCTTCTTCTTTATGGGCGGGCTGTGAGTAGAGCTCCTCGATAACCACTTGATACTTCTCTTGTAGCTCTTGGATCTTATTGAGTGCCCCTTGGGTGTTGCTATTATTGAAGAGCTGGCTGATCTCTACCAGCATATTGGTGACCCCCGACATGGCACTTAATACCACCACTTTACGCTCGCTTCCGCTGATGAGGTCGCCCACATTTCTTATCCGTTCGGCAGAACCAACAGAGGTGCCACCAAACTTCATCACTACTAGATCTGAAAAGGAAGTTGAGTTGTTATTCATTTCACTCTCAAGTCTATTATAGGTCCTGCTTCAACTGCATCTCTTGCAGCATTCCTCCCTCCACCTTTACAATCCTTGCGGGGAACTTCTTCACGAGTGCGTAGTTGTGCGTGCTCATTAAGATTGAGGTTCCTGCCTCTCCGATTTCTCGTAAGAGCGTGATGATCTGCTCGCCCGTAATGGGGTCGAGATTGCCGGTTGGCTCATCTGCCAATATCATCTTTGGCTTATTGAGGAGGGCTCTAGAGATGACGATGCGTTGCTGCTCACCACCTGATAGTTCGTGGGGCATCTTGTAGCCTTTACTCTCTAGCCCTACCTGCTCTAGTACTTCTGAGATTCGCTTTTGGATCAGCTTTTTATCTTTCCACCCAGTTGCTCTGAGTACAAACTCTAGGTTTTTCACCACAGAGCGGTCGGTAAGCAGTTGAAAGTCTTGAAATATGATGCCCAGTTCTCTTCTTAGGAAAGGGATCTGCTTACGCTTTATGTGCTTTAGGTCAAAGTCGCCAAACCGCCCCTCTCCCTCTGAAATTGGGAGGTCGGCGTAGATGGACTTCAGAAGTGTTGACTTTCCTGATCCTAGACGACCAATCAAATAGACAAATTCTCCTGGTTGC
>NZ_HF988893.1:5163-6396 GCF_000435035.1 Porphyromonas sp. CAG:1061
GCACCACAAGTGAAGCCCCATTTAGGATGATATTCTCCTCACGCTTCACGATGATATTTTGCAGTGATAGTAATGCTTGTTCCGACATCTCTTTATTCTTTTACTTCTCCTATTGTATCTCGCTTAACTCTGCTAAACGAATGACAAATTTACCTATTTCCTCTCACATTGCTTGTGAGATTCCTAAGGATCGCTCCAAAAGCTGCTCCCGAAGGCTCAAATCCAATACCGATAGAATCGCTGACGCTCTCGTATCTCGCATGCTGGCTCACTTCAAATGGAACCACCGCAATCACCTCGCCATCGCACTCTAGGACTGGGCAAAATGTTCTGTAGTACTCTGGAAGTCCCTTTTCACCCAAATACGTAAAGAGTGATTTGCTTCCCGACTTCATGCCATAAGGGGTAAAGCGATCCTCTTTACGCCCCATACGCACCACCACCTTCCTTTCTGCACATTTCGTGTGAAGTCGCAGTGCTACTGATCCGACACTATTCCACTGAATGGCTCCAATTTGTGGATGGTTCCAACGGTCGGATAGTTGTTCGGTGGGGTACTCCTCCACCGGTTCGGTGATGAGGTAGAGCTTATCACGATAGACTTCGGCATAGCTAGAACCAAAGTTAAATGCAATGGTCTTGGGATTGTCCCAACTATTAATGAGATCTTCAGCTTGCGTGGGGGTAAAGCCGTGGTCGAGGAGCCACCTTTTGAAGAGATAGGGCTCCTCTACATTCCGAATATCTAGGCTCTGCTCCTTGGTGTTGAAATGCCTTGATGCAAATTGCTTTGTTGCTTGCTCAATATACTCTTGCTCCTCTCGGAAGTGGGTCATACTCCCAAGCAGAGAGCTAGGAAAGGAGGGATTGAGCTGTTCAAAGCTAGGAAGTAGCTGGTGCCTAATATAATTGCGCTTGATGGTGGTATCGTAGTTGGTGCTATCAATGACATAATCAAGCTGGTGAGCAGAAAGATACGCCTCCAATTCGCTTCGCCACGTGGTGAGAAAGGGTCTGAATAATTGACCAGATACTACCTGCATTCCTGCCATCCCCTTACCTCCAGTGCCTCTGGATAGGTTGAGGAGAGCCGTCTCTATCTGATCATTAGCATGATGCCCCACTGCGATCCAAGCACATTGATGGGCATTTCGTAGTTCCTCAAATAGTTCATAGCGAAGCTCTCTTGCTGCCATTTCTATAGAAATCCCAGCTTCTCTTGCCCTGCCATAA
>NZ_HF988893.1:6414-11590 GCF_000435035.1 Porphyromonas sp. CAG:1061
CCCTGCCATAAGTATCAACGTCTGCAAAGTGGCACTCAGCCTCAGGAAGTTTTTTGGCAAGATAGTCCGCAACGAACTGCGCATCCCGATCACTCTCCTTACCCCTTAGGTGGAAGTTGATGTGGACCACCACAAGTTTATAACCCATGTGGTAAAGGAGGTGGGAGAGTGCGATGGAGTCGGCTCCACCGCTCAGTCCCACGAGTACTTTATCCTTTTTATTGAGGACCTCTCGGATAATGGCTCTTGCTTTGGCCAGCACAGTCTTAGTACCTAAGTTTAAGCGGAGTTTGTCGTCCTTTATTGATATCACTAGTTAGTTTGCTGTGGTTGGCCGGTTTCACAGGGGCACTCTTACCACCACCTTCAATAAAAGCCTTCACGCGTGGCAACTCCTCTTGAATCTTCTTGATGCGATTGGCATCATTAGGGTGCGTGCTCCAGAAGTCAGATTGTTGCCCTTTCCCTTTATTGTCCCCAGCCATATTGGTCCAAAATTGAACCGCTTGATTATAGTCATACCCTGCAATAGCCATCAGGTAAAGACCTATGATGTCGGCCTCGTACTCATGCTTGCGGCTGTAGGGTAGGGTAAAGAAGGCTGTGGAGCCTACATCGTATAGAATTCCTCCCATCTGCTGAGTGAGCCCACCCTTGCCTGCTAGAAGCAAACTGAGTGCCCCAGCTCCATACTGCTTAAGAATCTGCTGGCTCATCCGCTCATTGGCGTGTTTGGCAACGGCGTGAGCTACCTCGTGCGAGATAACGGTAGCGAGTTGGTCATCAGTTTTGGCAATAGGTAAAATGCCCTCATACACCACAATCTTGCCTCCTGGCATACAAAAGGCATTGATTTGTCTGTCGGCAATGAGGTTGAATTCCCATCTGTAGTTATCTGCATCGGTAGCCATCCCTACACTCCTTAGGTAGGTGTCTGTCGCCTTGGCTATTCTCTGTCCAATCGCTACGACACGTTGGGTCTGTTTAGGGTCCTTGCTCTTTGGGGCTTTAGAAATAAATTGAGCATATTGTGCAAAGCTAGTGGAGAGTACTTGTGAATCGGGTACCAAGTCGATTCGGTTCCTGCCACTAATGGCTACTGTTGAGCAACTGCCAATACCGATAGTTAGCAGTATTCCTATGATCGTAATCTTAATTCTATTCATAATATCTACATCGTTAGTTGAATGTCCTTATTCTTCTTCAAAGGTATTCATTTTTTTTGAGTTACCGTAATTCAAAAATTGTGTACTTTTGTCCTGATGAAGATGTATAGTCGGTTTAGCCCCTATCGGTGGCGTGTTTTTAGGAGGTTGAGGTATGGACGTGGAAGAGGAGTGCATTCGCCCAAAGGGTATGTGATGATTCTTTCGCTAATTCGTCCGTATGCCATCTATTATCATTTTGAGCATTATCCAAAACTATTTGCCAGCCCATTAGCACGCTTGATTTATCGCTTGGTGGCTCGCTGTGATCTGGATGCAGTGGTGCTTCCAGTGGGAGACCCATTGATAGAGGTGGTGAAGTTGGCCAAGTCTACCCTTCAGGTCAGCGCTCAACCTTCCCCACTTTTAGGGCGAACGCTATGCATAGCACGTAGTATGGAAAGGCTACCCGCTCTTGAGGAACTCAATAATGGACTGTTGCTTTTCTTGCCCAGGCCAACTACAAGGGCGCAGATAAAAGAGTGGGTTGAAAAGCTACCCTCAGGGCTGATATTAGACCTTTACGAGGCAATATTGGTGGTGGATATGCCGAGAGTTAAGTACCTTTACAGAACGACAATGTAGTAAACTATATAAATGAGATATTATGGAAGAGAAAGAGATAAAGAAAAGCTCCGTATATACGCGATCAGGTGACAAGGGAAAGACTTCCCTAATGAGTGGACAACGGGTCTCTAAAGGTTCGCTGAGGCTGAATACTTATGGTACGGCCGATGAACTCAATTCGTTTGTGGGGCTGCTGCGGGCGTTGACCCCTACCGAGATAGGTCAGGATGCGACGCTTGAGATGATTCAAGATCGTCTCTTTACATGTGGCGCCTACCTGGCAGCAGATTTTAGGGGACAAAAGAGGGAGTATGACGTCCCTTCGGGTGTTTCCCCTGAGGATATCCTCCACTTGGAGCGTCAGATCGATATTATGGACTCTCAGCTCCCAAAACTGAAGGAGTTTATTCTCCCTGCTGGTGGTCAAGCCGCTAGTGTTGCCCACATCTGTAGGACGGTAGCAAGGCGTACCGAAAGGGTGATCTACCAACTCCTCGATGCCGACCCTGAAGCAGAGATAGAGGCTGGCGTAAAGAACTTTATCAATCGTCTGAGCGACTACTTCTTTGTGCTGGCACGCGTTTTGGCTCGCCACGAAAATGGTGAGGAGGTCACTTGGAAGCGCTTTAGAGATTAAGCTGATCCCTAGTGAAGGTCTACTTTAGCCGTCTCGTCCCTTTCCGTCCCTTCATCGCGATCAATCTGCTAGGTTGTATCGTAGTGAGAAGTGATCATCGTGGCAAAGTCGATGAGTCCCTTATCCGGCACGAAAAGATTCATACAGCACAGATGCGAGAACTCCTTTATGTGGGCTTTTATCTCATCTATGCTGTCGAGTGGTTGGTACGCCGAATAGCCGGAGGTACGGGAGCTTATTGGCGAATTGGCTTTGAACGTGAAGCCTATGCCTACCAGTCTCAACCCTCATACCTTCAAGAGCGAAAGCACTTTGCGTGGCTCAGCTATTGGCGTGGAAGGTAGAGCCACTCTCTATGTTGCGTATATATGTGTGTGTCGTTTATAGTCTGTTTCTTTACTTTTAAGTAACTTTGCCCCATATATGAGGGTAGATATACTGACCGTTTTGCCAGAGATGTTGGAGGACTTTGTGCATACCTCCATCCTTAAGAGAGCCCAAGATAAGGGGCTGGCTGAGATTTACGTGCACAATCTTAGAGACTACACCACCGATAAGTGGCGTAGGGTGGACGACTATCCATTCGGCGGTGCTGCCGGTATGGTGATGCAGATTGAGCCGGTGGACAATGCCATCAAAGCCCTGAAGCAAGAGCGTAGCTATGACGAGGTGATCTATACCTCACCCGATGGCGAAATCCTAACGCAACCATTGGCAAATACTCTCTCTTTGGCACAAAATATAATCATCCTTTGCGGTCACTATAAAGGTATCGACCACCGTATTCGTGAGCATCTCATTACTCGAGAAATATCCATTGGCGACTTTGTACTTACTGGGGGCGAGCTCCCAGCTGCCGTCATCACGGATGCCGTGGTTCGCCTTATACCTGGTGTGCTAGGCGATGAACAGAGTGCACTGAGCGATTCTTTCCAAGACAACCTTTTGGCTCCGCCCATCTATACCCGCCCTGCAGATTACCAAGGCTGGAAGGTGCCAGAGGTACTGCTCTCAGGCAATCCTGCCAAGATCGAGGCATGGGAAATGGAGCAGTCACTTGAAAGGACGCAGAGACTGAGACCTCATCTATTGGAGAAAAGAGAAATTGACAACTGATAATAGTGATATAGATTATGCTTGATAAGATTATCATCCTAGACTTTGGGTCGCAGACGACTCAGCTGATTGCTCGTCGCATACGCGAATTAGGCGTCTATTGTGAGGTGCACCCATACCATTATGTTCCTAAGACCGAGGAGAGCCTCAAGGGTATTATTCTCTCTGGTAGCCCTTACTCCGTCTCTCAGCCAGAGGCGTTTCGGATAGATCTTAGCAAGCTACCCAAGGTGCCTCTATTAGGGATCTGCTATGGGGCTCAGTTCATCGCTAGTCAGTTGGGTGGAGCAGTAGGGAAATCTGCTACTCGTGAGTATGGAAGGGCTCACTTGGATATACTCGCCGAGGATCCCCTTCTCAAAGGACTTTCCTCCAAGAGTACCGTTTGGATGTCACACAGTGATACCATTACACAACTGCCTACAGATGGCGAACGATTGGCAAGTACAGAGACGATCGAAAATGCTGCTTATCGTATTAAGGGCAAGGAGATTTGGGGTGTGCAATTCCATCCCGAGGTGGCACACTCGGAAGAGGGAACTAAATTGCTGGACAACTTCCTTTCTATCTGCAAAGTGGCTAAGGAATGGACCCCTGCATCATTTGTTGAGAGCACGGTGGCAGAGCTAAGAAAGCAGCTCGGAAGTGACAAGGTGCTACTCGCTCTAAGTGGTGGTGTGGACTCTAGTGTGGCAGCAGTTTTGCTCAATAAAGCAATTGGCAACCAATTGACCTGTATCTTTGTGGATCATGGTTTGCTTCGAAAGGGGGAGTTTGAGCAAGTGCTGGACGATTATAAGCATCTCGGGCTGAATGTAAAGGGGATAGACGCAAAGGATTACTTTTTCCGTCAACTTGCCGGCGTCTCTGATCCAGAGAAGAAACGCAAGATTATTGGCAAAGGCTTCATTGATGTCTTTGAGGTAGAGGCGAGCAAGATCCAAGATGTCAAGTGGTTGGCACAAGGAACGATTTACCCCGATGTGATTGAGTCGATCTCAATTACAGGGCAAGTGATTAAGAGCCACCACAATGTGGGCGGTTTGCCAGCAAAGATGAAGCTGAAGTTGGTGGAGCCTCTCCGGCTGCTCTTTAAAGATGAAGTGCGAAAGGTTGGTCTCGAACTGGGTATGAAGCACGATATGATTTTCCGTCATCCATTCCCTGGCCCAGGTTTAGGCATCCGTGTCTTAGGTGATATTACCCCCGAAAAAGTGCGGATTATTCAGGAAGCAGACCATATATATATATCACTACTCAAGGAGTGGGGGCTTTATGAAGAAGTATGGCAAGCTGGAGCCATCTTATTACCCATCCGCTCAGTTGGTGTGATGGGCGACGAGCGTACTTACGAGTATGTATGTGCCTTGAGAGCTGTCACCTCCATCGATGCAATGACGGCCGATTGGGCGAAACTCCCTCACGAGTTCCTCGCCAAGGTCTCCAATGAGATCATTAATAATGTGAAGGGCATTAATCGTGTAGTCTACGACTGCTCATCTAAGCCACCAGCAACCATTGAGTGGGAGTAATCTCCAATATCCACTAAATATAATATGCGGAATATACCTCGGTATGTTCCGCATATTTTTTAGCAGTAAGTTTTTATCTGATACAGTTACAGAGAATGTTGCACGAAGTGCCATTCTCG
>NZ_HF988894.1:0-7218 GCF_000435035.1 Porphyromonas sp. CAG:1061
AATCCTTGTTTTAATGGAATATGGTCTGCGACAGCACCTCTCTTAACTCTATCTATTTGAGTGACTTATCTTTTTGAACCCCCTAAAAAGTGGGTAAAAAGGGGTCTCTCAAATTGATGTGCAAAGTTACCAACTATTTTTGAATGATGCAATAGGTTAATTTTGAATTGTCCATCACCAATTTTTAACGGTCTATAAAAGTAGAATTATACCCCATTTCAATTGTTGGTAGAGTAGAGAAAAAGTTGAGATGCAACTAAGCAAATGACGAGTTGCAACTAAGCATTTGCTTTGTTGCAACTAACCGATTGCTTAGTTGCATCTCATTTTTTGGCTTTATAGGATACTGTAAATCAGCAGGTTATAAATTAGCCAGAAAAGGCTTTTAAGGGGCAGTAGATTTCGTGTAATAGAGACTACCACACGAGGGCAAATAGATGTGAAGGGAATACTGGCTTAGCCGAGGTGGTAGATGGGGGAGCACTCGCCACGTTTGAGTACAACTACCTGTAGGTCTGTAAGCTCTCGGTGCTGGAGGGCATTGAGGTGGGTAGTGAGGGCGAGTTCGGGAGTGTTATTTTCGCCACTGAGGTGGCAGAGGGCCAGGAAACGGAGGCGGTCGCTGATATGCTCCGAGAGCACCTTTGCCGACTCGTGATTGCTGAGGTGCCCTATTCCACTGGTGATCCGCTCTTTGAGGTGAAAGGAGTAGCTACCATTCTGGAGCATCTCACGATCGTAATTGCTCTCAAAGACGAGGAAGTCAGCCGCAGCTACCTCGTTCTCCACCGTTGGGGTCACCTGACCTATATCGGTGACAAAGGTAAACCGCCCTACTGGGGTATCTATGGCATAGCCTACATTTTCTGTGGCGTCGTGTGGCACCTCAAAGCTTCGAATACGTAGGTCACCGAGCGCCACCTCATCGCCCACCTCCATTCGCTTCATATAGGCCGATAGCTCGGCACTCGCCATACGGTGATAGAGGAGGGAGCGCACCACGGCAGGACTAGCGTAGATGGGCCATTGGAACTTATGTGCCAATCGTGCTGCCGCTCGGGTATGGTCGTTGTGGTCGTGAGTGATGAATATCCCCACAATCTGCTTAGGATTGATCGCCAGCTGCTCTAGGTGCTTCTGAAACTTACGGATACCGATTCCCGCATCTAGCACAATGGTGTGCTCGCCATAGCTGAGGAGCCCACAATTGCCACAGCTTCCACTGCTGAGGCTCACAAAGGAAAGGCCTGCTTCACCTTGATCTTGACGAAATAGCGGGCCTAGCAGCTCTTCAGACAGCTCCATGCATCAGAAAGGCGAAAACTCGCCTCTGAGATTGACGCCCATATAGTGCTTCACCTGCTCGCTATCCTCAAGCAGTCCAAGGAGATACATTAGCTTAGCTACCGCTGCCTCAGCGGTCATATCATAACCACTGAGCACGCCGGCGCTGAGGAGTGTCCGCCCTGTCTCGTACCGCTTCATCTGCACTTTTCCCTGAGGGCATTGGGTGACGTTAACGATGACGATGTCTCGTGCCACCGCTTCTCTCACCACTTTCATAAAGCGTTCGTTAGAGGGCGCATTGCCACTGCCAAAAGTCTCTAACACTATTCCACGTAGGCCTGGGGCATTGAAGCAAGCATCAATCACCTCGGGTGATAGACCGGGGAAAAGCTTTAGGAGGAGCACATTGGTATCCAACTTAGTGTGCGTGGTCAGCGGATCAGTGGGGTGTGGTAGCATGGAGTGGTGATTGAAGTCGATCTCAATCCCTATCTCCGCAAGATTGTGGTAGTTGGGCGATTGGAAAGCATTGAATTGGTCAGCACTCACCTTGGTGGCTCTATTGCCACGGATAAGGTTGTTATTGAAGAGGATACACACCTCATTGACTGCCGCCCTACCCTCACTATCTTTGCTCGCTGCCACCTCAAGGGCGGTGAGTAGGTTTTCCTTGCCATCGGTCCGAAGCTTGCCAATCGGCACTTGAGAACCGGTTAGGATAATTGGTTTGCCAAGGTTTTCGAACATAAAGCTGAGCCCTGAGGCGGTATAAGCCATGGTATCGGTACCGTGAAGCACTACAAATCCATCGTACGCATCGTAGTACTTGGTCACCATCTCTGCAATCTGCACCCACAAGTCTGTGCCCGCATCGCTAGAGTCGCAAGGTGGCTCAAAGGTGAGGGTATCAATACCGAAGGGGAGCTGACTGATCTCCTGCACATGCTCTGCCACATAGGCAAAGTCGCATACTTCCAAACCCTTTGTGATGGGGTTTTCTAGCATACCTATTGTGCCACCTGTATAGATAAGTAGCACCTTGATCCCATTACTGGAAGGGGTTGTGGTCTTGATAGTCATAATAGTATTATTGGTTTTTTCTGACTACAAACTTACAACAAATAAATCAATTGAAGGTGAAAGCCCATTGGTGTGTTATAGGATTACGAGGGTGAGCGCCATGATGAGCATGCCGGCGATCACACCGATGATGGCGAAGTGGTGCTTGCCGTACTTCTCGGCTGCGGGGAGGAGCTCATCGAGGGAGATGTAGACCATAATGCCGGCAATCATCGCATTGAGTACGCCAAAGAGGCTTGGGGTGAGGTAGGGCCGAAGTAATAAATAGCCAATGAGGGCACCCAATGGCTCTGCCAACCCACTTGAGAAAGAAATCCAAAAGGCTTTGGCACGATTGCCAGTGGCGTAGTAGATAGGTACTGAGACTGAGATGCCCTCTGGGATATTGTGGATCGCAATGGCAATAGCAATTGGTAGCCCTAGGGTTGGCTCTTCGAGGGCGGTGAGGAAGGTGACCATTCCCTCGGGGAAGTTGTGAATGGCAATGACCACAGCCGAAATAAGACCGGTACGTGCAAGGGCTGAGGTGGATAGGGGGGTGGGTTTGTGAGGTTGATTCATCATCTCTACCTCTACTATCTCGTGCGGGTTGTCTCTCTCTGGCACCAGTAGGTCAATCACCATAATCAATAGGATACCGCCGAAAAAGCTGAGAAGGGCGTAGAGGTGCCCCATGGACTTTCCGTAGATATCGGCCATATTGGCGAGCGATGTGGCATAAAGCTCTACAAAGGAGATGTAGATCATCACTCCTGCCGAGAGCCCTAGCGAGAGGGAGAGCATGCTGGTATTGGTGCGCTTGCTGAAGAAGGCGATGGCACTCCCTATTCCAGTGGAGAGACCTGCAAAGAGGGTGAGCCCAAAGGCTATAAGTACTGCGTGGTCCATAGGCTTTTAACTATTGATCATCGTTTCAAGTAGTGGTAGGAGCTTCTCTAGCCCTATCCCATTGGATCCTTTGACCAGGATAACGAGGTCGGAAGGAAGCTCTTTGAGCTCCATTAAGTGGTGCTCTAGGTCGCTATTGGTGGGGAAGTGCTGCATCCCCTCCTGAGCCACTTTGGCAAACTCTTCGCCACAAAGAAGTGGGATGATCTCGGGGTGGTGGGTGAGCCAATCAATGATCCGTTGGTGCTCTGCTGGGCTATCTTGCCCCAGCTCTCGCATATCGCCAAGAAGCACCAGCTTGTGGGCGGAGTGCTGTGACGAGATATTCTCGAGTGCCTCCATCATACTGGAGGGATTGGCATTATAGGCATCGGCAATGATTTGACGTCCTTTTTGCCCCACCACTAACTGCGAACGGTGGTTGGAGGGGTGATAGGAAGCAATCGCCTCAGCCACTTTATCTGGAGAGATACCACAGCTTGTGGCGAGAGCGGTGGCGGCCAAAATGTTGTAGGCGTTGTATTTGCCCACTAATTGCGAGGTGATTGGTTGGGGCTCTCCATGGATAAGCAGCTTCATCGTGAGATAGGGGTCGCACGCCACCTCAGCCCCTTGTATTGTGGAGTGCGTGGTGATGCCGAAGCCGATGCTTTCGCTCCCTTGCCACCGCTCCCGTAGGAGTGGGTCGTCCATATTGAGGATCATCTTGCCGTGGTGTGCTTGGAGGTAATCAAAGAGTTCGCTCTTCGTCTCTAGGATACCTTGTTGCGAGCCAAAGCCCTCGAGATGGGCTCGCCCTACGTTGGTGATGACGCCTACCGAGGGGTGGGCAATCTCTACCAATTCCTTGATATCACCACGTTTGCTGGCACCCATCTCAATGATTGCCACCTGATGCTCAGGGCGAAGTCGTAGGAGGGTGAGTGGAACGCCGATATGGTTATTGAGGTTGCCCTCGGTGAAGAGGGTGGGCACCTCGGCGTGGGTGAGGATCGTTGCCGTGAGCTCTTTGGTGGTGGTCTTGCCGTTGGTGCCAGTAATGCCTAGCACCATAAGGTGTGGAAACTGATCGCGGTGGTGGCTGGCGAGGGCTTGCAGTGCCACAAGGGTGTCCTCTACCAATAGGCATCGAGGCTCCTGTTCTGCCAACTCGGGGCGAGAGACCACAGCATATTTCGCCCCCTTCTCAAGGGCCGAAAGGGCATATTCATTGCCATCAAAGCGGTCGCCCACCAGAGCGAAAAATAGCACCCCCTCCCCTACTCTGCGACTGTCGGTGGAGACCTCCATACCACACTCGAGGTAACACCTATACAGCTCTTCTATCTTACTTCTCTCCATTATTTTATTTATATCTTATCGTTTTGTCCGACCTTTTGTGGTTGGGTTATGGGTTCGAATCCCATCCCAATCACAGACGCTTAATCGGGTCGGACAATCTATATGACCACCTTCTTTTCATTCTATAGGTCAAAGGTACTAAAAATAATTGGGCTGATATTTGGTAAATGTGACAACCTTTTTGTAACTTTGGGAAGACGTAGCAATACGAGTACAACCTAACTGAATATAATAACACTTAAAAACCAAAACCACATGACTAAGACAGTAAAAGGGACCGTGGTGATCGACCAAGTGCGCTGCAAGGGGTGTAACCTCTGTGCCGTGGCTTGCCCGACAGGTACCCTAGCAATGCACCCTGTCGAGATCAACGACAAAGGGTATCACTTCTCTTATATGGCTAATCCCGAGAATTGTATCGGGTGTGCCAATTGCGGGCTAGTATGCCCCGACGCATGTATCACAGTCTATAGAGCTAAGAAGTAACTAACGAAGTAGACATTAACCTATAAGAAAAGTATGGAAAAAGAAGCAAAACTATTGAAAGGTAATGAGGCACTAGCCATCGGTGCGATCCGTGCTGGTGCGGATGGATACTTCGGGTATCCTATCACCCCACAGAGTGAGGTATTGGAGTGCTTGATGGAGCAGGCTCCTTGGGAGACCACTGGTATGGTGGTGCTTCAGGCGGAGAGTGAGATCTCCTCTATTAATATGGTGTATGGTGGTGCTGCCTGCGGTAAGCGTGTGATGACCACTACCTCTAGCCCAGGCTGGAGCTTGATGCAGGAGGGGGCTAGCTACTTGGCTGGTGCCGAGCTTCCTTGCGTGGTAGCCAACGTGATGCGTGGTGGCCCAGGTCTGGGTACTATTCAGCCTAGCCAAGGTGACTACTTCCAAGCTACTAAGGGTGGCGGTCACGGTGACTACCACTTCCTAGTACTTGCCCCCAACTCGGTACAGGAGATGACCGACTTTGTAGGCCTCGGATTTGACCTCGCCTTTAAGTATCGCAACCCTGTGATGATCCTTTCGGACGGTGTGATCGGACAGATGATGGAGAAGGTTCACCTCCCTGAGCAGAAGCCTCGCATGACGGAGGAGGAGATCCGTAAGAATTATAAGTGGGCAACGATCGGTCACGATGGTGACCATAGAGCTATTGTCACTTCTCTGGAGCTGCAGTCGCAAGTGATGGAGGAGAATAACCACCGCTTCCAGGCTAAGTACCGCGAGATGGAGGAGAAGGAGGTACGCTATGAGGAGATCCAAACGGAGGATGCTGAGTATATCATCGTTGCCTTTGGCTCCAGTAGCCGTATCGCTCAGAAGGTGGTAGAACTCTGTAGAGCTGAGGGTAAGAAGGTAGGATTGATCCGCCCAATCACCCTTTGGCCATTCCCCACTAAGCGTATCGCTGAGCTAGCACAGAAGGCTAAGGGCTTTATCAGCGTAGAGCTCAATGCTGGCCAGATGGTAGAGGATGTACGCCTTGCCGTTAATGGCAAGTGCCCAGTATATCACTACGGTCGTATGGGTGGTATGATCTTTGCCCCAGGTGAGATCAAGGAGGCTATGGCTAAGAGCTTTGGCTGGTAATCATATTGGATAAGTGACCCTTTTTTAGAGACCACCAACCGATGTACGTAAGCGATAGTATAGACCAGCTACTCACGGTGCTATTTATGCTCGTGGCAGTCGCTGCCTTTGTGATCTTCTTTACCATTTCAGACCGCACAATATTTCTATATGTGGGTGGGGTGGCAGTGGTGCTTCGCCTTTTTCAATACGGCCGGCGCTACTATATGAAGCGTAAGCTACGTAAGGAGAGAAAGCAATCGCTAGAGAATGAGATCTCTAAAAAGGATATTTGACCTATTAAATAGATAGATAATTATGGAAATCAAACAACAGATAATGGGCGAGACCTCTGTGGATGTATCACAGCTTGTAAAGCCCGAAAACCTAGTATACGAGAGACCAAAGCTACTCACCGATGCGGTGATGCACTACTGCCCTGGCTGTAGCCACGGTGTGGTACATAAGCTGGTAGCTGAGTCTATAGAGGAGATGGGAATGAAGGACCGCACCGTAGGTGTAGCCCCTGTGGGGTGTGCGGTATTTGCCTACAACTATATAGATGTAGACTTTCAGGAGGCAGCTCACGGGCGTGCACCTGCACTTGCTACTGCTATCAAGCGTCTGAACCCTGACCACTTGGTATTTACCTACCAAGGTGATGGCGACCTCGCTGCTATCGGTACTGCCGAGACCATTCATGCTGCTAACCGTGGTGAGAATATCACCATTATCTTTATCAACAACGCTATCTATGGTATGACAGGCGGTCAGATGGCTCCTACCACTCTAGTAGGTATGCCTACCACCACTTGCCCTGCTGGGCGTAATGTGGAGCTGAATGGCTACCCACTCAATATCACCAACCTCCTCAAGGAGCTACCAGGTGTATGCTACGTCACTCGCCAGAGTGTGCACACTCCAGGTAATATCCGCAAGGCAAAGAAGGCGATCCTGAAGGGATTCAACAATTCTATGAATCGCAAGGGTACCTCTATCATTGAGATAGTATCTACCTGCAATAGTGGCTGGGAGAAGAGCCCC
>NZ_HF988894.1:7232-18008 GCF_000435035.1 Porphyromonas sp. CAG:1061
GGCTGGAAGAAGAGCCCCGAGCAATCTAATAAGTGGCTGGAGGAGAATATGTTCCCACAGTATCCACTCGGAGACCTCAAAGATATTTAACCCATTAAATCGATAAGCGAGATGAAAAAGAGTTACGAGATAGTTATTTCGGGATTTGGAGGACAAGGAGTCCTCTCTATGGGTAAGATCCTTGCCTACTCAGGACTAATGGGTGGCAAAGAGGTGAGCTGGATGCCATCTTATGGCCCTGAGCAGCGTGGTGGTACTGCCAATGTGACGGTGATCATCAGCGAGGAGGGGATCAGTTCGCCTATCCTCAATGAGTATGATGTAGCGATTGTGCTCAATCAGCCATCCATGGATAAGTTCCTACCTATGGTAAAGAAGGGTGGAATCGTCCTCTATGATAGCAACGGTGTCTCCCACGTACCTGAGCGTGATGATATCAATGTATTCCGCGTAGATGCCGTGGACGAGAGTGTAAAGATGAATAATACCAAGGTATTTAACATCATCGTATTGGGTGGTCTGCTTAAGGTAGCCCCGATGGTGGATATCAATAATATTGAGGCAGGTCTCAAGAAGAGTCTTCCTGAGCGCCACCACAAGTTGATCCCACTCAACCTCGATGCCCTCAAGAGAGGTATGGAGATTGTAGTACAGGAGCGTGTAGCTAAGTAAAGCTCACCCCTGTAGAGTAAGTAAAAAGCCCCCTTCGGACTTATAATAGTCTGAAGGGGGTTTTTTGTATATCGTATGCTTTTTGTATATTTGCAAAGATAATAATAGGACTTAAAGTCGCTATTCACTAAATCATATTGTTACTTCTGAAGTGAGTGGGGGCAAAGGGTCTGTAGATATTTTTAATTTTTGAGGATACATACTATGAGCAATAGATGTCAATCAAGTAGTACCCTACTCCTTCAAAGACTAATTTTGGGAGTGGCAGTGCTACTTATCGGAGTATCCACTTCGTATCGTGCTGAGGCACAGACGGTGGCACTCAAAAACAATCTCGCCTACGATGCACTGCTGACGCCCAACCTATCGATGGAGGTGGCTTTGGGAAAGCAATGGACCATGGACCTGCAGTATGGGGCGAACTTCTTTTTCTATGAGAATGATGCCACTGCAGAGAACTACAAAACCAAAAAGTGGAGCCACTGGATGGTACAGCCAGAGCTGAGGTATTGGTTCTGCGAAGCCTTTAACGGCTGGTTCTTGGGTCTGCACGCACAAGGTGGTCAAGCCAATGTGGGCGGTATCTCTATCCCCTTTGTATTGCAAAATAAAGATGGGGTGATGAAGGATAATCGCTACGAAGTAGACGCCTTTTATGGCGGTGGCTTGGCAGTAGGATACCAGTGGCTGATTACTCCCCGCTTTAGCATGGAGTTTGAGCTAGGTGCAGGATACAATCGCATCCACTACAGCAAGTACCCATGTACTACATGCGGTGCCTTTAAGGGCAAGGGTGAGGCCGATTATGTAGGCCCTACCAAGGCAGCTATCTCTTTGGTCTTTTTCTTGAAATAACAAATGATGATGAATATGATAAAGCGACTAAGTGGTGTGCTACTAGCCCTTTGCTTGGTAGCCCCAATGTTAAGTGCTCAGAGTAAGGGGAAGCAATCCACTCACCTTTGGAACTATTCTGAGCCGGTGATGAAGTATATCGCTGCTACTGAGCACGACCCTATAGCTCAGCTTTCTATACAGCTGGAGGTAACTCCAGAGAGAGAGCTGAAGAGTACCGAGATCATTAAGGTGCAACCTCTTCTGGTCTCTAAAGATGGAAGGCATCGATGCCAACTTCCAGCTACTTTTGTGGCAGGGTCCAACCGATACAAGTATATCAAGAGAGCTGATAACCTCGGACACTCAAGGGTGTACCCCGAGGTAGCACTCAGTGATATACGCACGTGGAGGGAGGTGAAGGCTTCTCCCTTCGCCATTGCACAAAAGGTGCCATTCGAACCATGGATGGCAAGTGCTACCCTGATGATACAAGAGGAGCTATCGGGATGTGCCTCTTGTGGTGTACAAAACTATCGCAATCCTCTAAAGGCTGTGGATATTCCGCTATTCATTCCTGACATCAGCAAGATGGCTTATCACCAGCCTATGGTGGTGCGTCAGAAGGAGTATGAAGAGGAGTTTGTAAGCTATATCAACTTTAAGCTCGACCGCTATGAATTGCTGAAGGACTACAAGGATAATCAAAACGAACTCCGACGTATCGATGAATTTATCACTAAAGCACTGAAGCTAAATGAGCTTGGAGCTACCATCGGTAAGGTAGAGGTGACTGGTTTTGCTTCGCCTGAGGGTAACTTTGATTACAACCGCAGACTTTCACGCAATAGGGCCAATACTTTGATGAATCACGTGAAGGCTACTTATCCAGACTTGCTGAAGGCGGCAGAGTTTGAGGTGATAGGTGGCGGTGAAGACTGGGCAGGCCTTCGCCACGCACTATTCAATTCTACTGCTTCATTCAAAGATCAAGTGATCGCTATCATTGATAAGTACGATACCGATCTAGAGCGTGAGGCAGATATCAAAGCAATTGATGGAGGAGCTCTCTACAAGACGCTCCTTACTGAGTATTACCCACCACTCCGCCGGACTACTATTAAGACAAAGTACAAGGTACGTAACTACACCACTGAGGAACTACCTAAGGTGTACCAAGAGAAGCGTGAGCTGATGAGCCATAGCGAGTTGCTAGCACTAGCTATCAATCACTATGAGCAGCAAGGTAAGAGCCCAGTAGAAGTGCTTCGCTATGCCAATGAACGATTTGGCAAGGAGGATCCTATTGCTCGCTACAACCTAGCTCTAGCTATCCTCAAGTGGGAGCCTGAGAAGAGTAAAGAGGCACTGGAGCTTCTTAATACTCTGCCTAAAACAAGTGATGAGAACTATCTACGTGCAACGGCTCTATACCAATTGGGTGACCAAGAAGGAGCCTATAAGTTGATGCACTAATAAGAAAGTAAAAAGGGCTATATATACACTATTATTGAGAAAGTATTCATTACTATTCTATCTATTTTGTTGAGTGATGTATAGCCCACTTATAAGGAATGGGAGTAGTGTAAAACCACTGCTCCCATTCCTTTTTATATAACATTGAAAATGGTTAAAAAAACACCGGAGTTGGGGATTTTATAACCCACTGATATTCAATACCCTCATCTCATAAAAAACTGAGTTGCAACTAAGCAATTACTGAGATGCAACTCGTCGATCGCTTAGTTGCAACTCGCCGATCGCTTAGTTGCAACTCAACTTTTACCCTCCTACCAAGAAGAAAAAAATATAGCGATACAAAGAAGTTAAACTAACTGTTACGTAGTTGAAGATCTGGGCATATCATTCTCAGTATAGCTTAGTCAATATATATTCGTCAAATAAACTCATTGGAGTATTATTGGGGAAAGGACCTCGGTAGAGGTCCGTGTTAAATAGGCACACCTATAAATGCCCTACGGCAAGACCTTCATAATGCGTGAACAAATTCATTGTGGATAGAGGTGTGAATAGAGTGTGCAAAACTTCTTGATAACTTTTGGGCTAAAAAATAGGTATTCTCAATTAATTTCTTACTATAAAAAGGTTGGAGATTTACAATAGTTATCACTATAAAGTTACCAACTAATTACACACACACTCCCCAACACCCTCACCCCTTATCATTAGCTCTCTAAAAGTTATCCACAGGATACTATAGCGTTATTCACATAGATGCTTCTTTTCTGAGCATTATAGGGGGAAAGGAGTGTGGGTAAAATGTGAATAGATTGTGGAGATAGGTTCAAAGCAAATACATCGCATTAGTCATAGCTTCGTAACTTCACCGTAGCTTTTACTCTACTCACACACTCCACAGGCTTTATCATATTCTATTACCATCTAAACAAAATCCCATCTATATATCCCCTTCCCCTACTTTCAACCATATATATAATAAGATAAAGAAGCGTGTGGAAACGGTGGAAAACCTCTGCAGACGAAAGTAGAGAGCACTGGGATAAACGGTATTCTATCCTATTCACTTTTTCCAATTTCTATACGCTTTAGTTATACATTAAAAATAAACCAGAGATAACCTACCTCTATTTTCCCTGTGATTTTAGCGTTTTTTTTACACAAATTTGAATATAAGAAATATTATACCTATATTTGAGTTCTTAAGTATTCTGAGGACTGTGAAAAGACCTCTTTAACCTGAACTATTAAAAGCTAATTAATAACTTTTTTACTGAATTTATGAGAAGAATAGAACGCAAGGCTTGGCTACTTCCAATAGCCTGTTTTCTGCTCCCCGTCGTAAGTAACTCATCTAATGAGCTACTTGCCAATGACGAGAGTTCGAGCAAAACTTCAGTGGAGGTACAAGCTAAGACCATTACCCTAAAAGGGGTGGTACTCGAAGCTTCTAATGGTGAGCCCATACCTATGGCTACCATTCGTATCAAAAACCAAAACAAAGGAACCAATACCAATCTCGATGGAGAGTTTTCACTAGAGTGTAAGGTAGGTGATGTCTTAGTTATCTCCTTTGTAGGACTAGAGGAGCAAGAGTTTACCGTGAAAAACGCAGGCCCCGTCACTATCAAGCTCAAAGAATCCGCCGAGATGCTAGAGACAGTAGTAGTGACAGGTATGGTTGCTCAAGATAAACGTCTATTTACAGGAGCTACAGATAAGCTAGATGCAAAGGATGTCAAGCTAGATGGCGTTGCGGACCTAAGCCGTGGTCTCGAGGGAAGATCAGCTGGTGTAACGGTTCAAAACGTATCTGGTACTTTTGGTACAGCTCCAAAGATTAGAGTACGTGGTGCCACTTCTATTTATGGTGATTCAAAGCCTCTATGGGTAGTTGATGGTGTAATTCAGGAAAATGTGGTGGAGGTAAGTGCCGATGCTCTTAGCTCGGGAGATGCTACCACATTGATCAGCTCTGCGATTGCAGGGCTTAACCCTGATGACATTGAGAGCTTCCAAATTTTGAAGGATGGTAGTGCGACTTCTATTTATGGTGCCAAGGCGATGGCAGGTGTGATTGTGATCACTACTAAAAAGGGTAAATCGGGTACGAGTAGCTTTAGTTACACGGGCGAATTTACCTCTCGATTAATTCCATCTTACAATGAATTCAATATTATGAATTCTCAAGATCAGATGGGCTTTTACGAGGAGCTACGTCAAAAGGGATGGCTTACTTTTGCAGAGACTTTCAGGAGTAGCACCTCTGGAGAGTATGGTAGAATGTACCAACTAACTCACCAATACAATCCTACCACTGGTCAGTGGGGACTGCCTAATACACCTGAGGCACGTGCTGATTACCTCCGTGCTGCTGAAATGAGGAATACTGACTGGTTTGCGGAGCTTTTCTCACCAGCTGTAATGATGAATCACTCAATCAGTATGAGTTCGGGTACTGAAAAAAATCAGACCTATGTATCCCTCTCTGTAATGACTGACCCAGGGTGGATGGTGGCAAGTAATGTCAATAGGTATACCGCTAATCTCAATAATACTTATCACTTCAGTGATAAAGTGAATATCAATGCGATTGCTAATGTCTCTTATCGTAAGCAGAAAGCACCAGGTTCACTAAGTCAAGGTACGGATGCTGTGAATGGTACAGTATCAAGAGACTTTGATATTAACCCCTATTCGTATGCACTCAATACGAGTAGAACTTTGGATCCTAACGTAGCTTATACCCGTAACTATGCTCCATTTAATATCCATAAGGAGTTGGAGAATAACTATATGGATCTAGATGTATTTGATGCTAAGTTTCAGGGCGAAATAAGTTACAAACCTATACAGAGTCTTACTTTTAAGGCACTTGGAGCATTTAAGTATTCTGGTACAAAACAGGAGCATAAGATCAAGGACGGCTCCAACCAGGCCCTTGCCTATCGTGCAATGGGGGATGCCACCATTGTAGATAGGAACCCATGGCTATACACCGACCCAGATAAGCCCAATTCACTACCATTTAGTATACTTCCTAATGGTGGATTCTACAACATCAATAACTATAAGATGTACAGCTACGACTTCCGTCTATCAGGTCAGTACAATACAGTATTTGGTGAGAGCCACATCTTCAACACTTATGCTGGTATGGAGCTAAATGCTCAGGATAGGTCTAGTGATGGATTTGATGGATGGGGTATGCAATACTCCAATGGTGAAGTACCTTTCTGGGAATATAATGCCTTTAAGCACATGAAGGAGGGTAATTCAGATTACTACCACCTATACAATACACGTGTACGTACACTAGCTTTCTTTGCTACGGCTACCTATTCTTATCAAGGTAAGTATACATTGACTGCTACTGGACGCTATGAGGGTTCTAACCGTTTGGGAAAAACACGTAAGGCTCGCTGGTTGCCTACTTGGAACGTTGCAGCCGCTTGGAATGCTCATGAAGAGGATTTCTTCCGCGATCACCTTTCGGATGTGCTTTCTAACCTAACGCTTAAAGCATCTTACTCACTGACTGCAGATGCAGGCCCACGATGGGTAACTAACTCTCGTGTGATCATTGGAAGCTATAATCCATGGAGACCATCGGCAAGTGTAACTGAGTCGGGACTAGAGGTGCGTAACCTAGAGAATAGTGGACTTACCTACGAGAAAAAGCACGAGCTCAATGTGGGTGCTGATGTAGGTTTCTTGAATAATAGGATTAATCTAGCTGTTGACTGGTATAAGCGTAATAACTTTGACTTGATCGGATATACCAATACTCAAGGTGTAGGTGGTGAAGTTAATAGAATCGGTAACGTAGCCTCTATGAAGAGTCACGGTCTAGAAGTTTCCCTATCAACTCAAAATATCAAGACAAAGGACTTCGGCTGGACTACTAGCTTTATCTTTGGCTACAACTCCAACGAGGTAACTAAGCTTGATAATCGTAGTCGTGTGATCGACTTTATTACTGGTACTGGATTTGCTCGTGAAGGCTACCCCGTACGTGGACTTTTCTCAATTCCTTTTGATGGACTTGATGACGAAGGATTCCCCGTATTTAATATCAATGGGAATAAGATTACAAAAGACAATTATGGTGCTATCAACTTCCAGGATCGTGAGAATATCGATTACCTGAAGTATGAAGGACCAATTGATCCTACTATTAATGGTAGTTTTGGTAATATCTTTACCTACAAAGGCTTTCGACTCAACGTATTCATTACTTACTCAGGTGGAAATAAGTTGAGGCTTAATCCAGTATTCAGAAGCTGGTATAGTGACCTAGACGCTACACCTAAGGATTTCCAAGACCGTTGGATGGTGCCTGGTGATGAAAAGATCACCAATATACCTAAGGTGCTTTCTCAACTAGATGTATACTATAATGGTAATAGCGACAGAGGTTACAATGCCTACAACTACTCTACAGCTAGGGTAGCTAAGGGTGACTTTGTACGTCTTAAGGAGCTATCACTCTCCTACGATGTACCACGTGACTTCCTAGAGAGCCGCTTGAATTATCTCAAGAGTGCCTCTGTAAAGCTTCAAGCTACCAATCTGCTACTTCTCTATGCTGATCCAGAGCTGAGAGGGCAAGACCCAGAGTTTTTCCAATCAGGTGGTGTGTCTGCTCCTGTACCTAAGCAGGTGACCGCTACGCTAAGACTTGGTTTCTAATCGTGATAGAATGATATTTGATATGAAAATAGTAAATAAAATAATAGCTACTTTATCGCTCTGCTCCCTAGTAGCCCTATCTGGATGCAATAAGTTTCTTGATACTATGCCAGATATGCGTGCAGAGCTTGATGAGGAGCATAAGGTAACGCAGATACTTGTGGCTGCTTATCCCACACTCTTTCCTCTAGGAATATTGGAGCACCGTACCGACAACGTCGATGATAATGGAGATGCCTATCCACTTCCTGATATCTTTATCCAAGAGAATTATCATTGGAAGGGCAATACAGAGCCCGATTGGGATACCACTCAGAGACTTTGGCAGATGTGTTATCTGGCCATCTCCAATGCCAATCAAGCCCTAGAAGCTATTGAAGAATTGGGAGGTGCTACCACCCCTAGGCTCAAAGCTGCAAAGGCCGAAGCTTTAATGTGTAGAGCATATAGCCACTTTATATTGGTCAATGTATTTTCACAAGCTTACAATGGGCAGACCTCAGATTCTGATCTTGGTATACCTTATTCTACTGAGCCTGAGACTGAAATCGGTGTGAAGCATGAGCGTCCCAGCGTAAAGGAAAACTATGAGCAGATGGAGAAGGATATTCTAGAGGCACTCCCCGAAATATCCGAAGACTTTTATTCGGTACCCATGTACCACTTCAATAAGAGAGCTGCTCTAGCATTTGCTACACAGTTTTACCTCTATTACGAAAAGTGGGATAAGGCCGAGAAGTATGCTACAGAGGTACTAGGTACCAATATTGCACCTACTCTGCGTAATATCTCGGAGTATGCCAAGAAATATACCAATACCAAAGAGTGGACTTATGGCTATCACAGTGCTAAAGAGCCAGCCAATCTAATGATCGTGGCTACTCGCTCTCGCTGGGGTAGGAGGTACACGGATCGTAGGTATGCACATACTGGTCAGATCGCTAGTAAGCAGACACTTCGTAGCCCTGGTCCATGGGGTAGTCAATTGGTGGATTATGATGTACTCTACTACAGAGGCAATCCATCGCATATGGTGTGGTTACCTAAGTATCAGGAGATATTTGAATACACAGATGCTGTAGCTGGCATTGGCCAACCTCACGTGGTAGTATTCCCATTCACTACGGATAAGACCTTACTCCTCCGAGCTGAGGCTAGAGTGATGCTTGAGAAGTATGATGATGCCGCTAGCGATCTATCTATGTGGTATCAATCCAAGGGTGGAAATGGTGCGACGACCAGTGATATTAAGAGTTATTACAAAGGTTTGATGGAGGATCCGGAAGAGGTGAGCCCAGTGACGAAGCCACTACATCCTAAATTTGAATTGAAGGAGGGTGATCAAACTTATATGATGCAAGCTGTATTGCATGCCAAGCGTATCCTTTCGGTACATAGTGGCGAAAGGTGGGATGATATCAAGAGGTATGGTATAGAGATTACCCATAATCTATTCCAGGAGAATCCTATCACCTTGAAGTCCGATGATCCTCGAAAGGCACTTCCTATCCCTGCCCCAGTAGTGGCAGCTGGACTAACTCCTAACCCAAGTAACAATCTCTAAATATTTAAGTGTGTTATGAATAAACTAATTAGTAAATATACTTGGTCGGTACTACTGATAGCCCTTATTAGTATGATAGCTATGGGCTGTAAGGGTGACCAACCTGATGAAAATAAATCGGTCGTAAAGAAGCCCACGACGGAGAAGAACGCCTTTGATAAATGGTTGGATAAAAACTATGTCAATGCCTATAATGTAGACTTCAAGTATCGTATGGAGGATAATGAGCGGGATCGGTCAAAGCAGCTAGTCCCCTCAACCATCGAAAACTCAATGAAACTGGCCAACATCTTCCGCCATTCATGGTTTGGTGTCTATGATGAGGTAGCAGGCATGCACTTTATGCGTCGATTGGCTCCAAGAATTATACATATCGTAGGCTCTGCATCGTGGAATAATGATGGAACCATCGTCTTGGCTACTGCTGAGGGGGGGCTTAAGGTGACCATTTATCGTGGTAACTGGGTGAATGAAAAAAATCCCGACAACCTCAACGAGATGTACTTCAAGACTATGCACCACGAGTTTACTCATATCCTTCACCAAAATGTCAAGTGGCCACAAGAGTATAATACCATCAGTGCAGGTGGTTATGCCCCTTCTTCTTGGCACAATCGTAAGAAGATGAGTGAATATGCAGAACTTGGCTTTGTGACGGCATATGCAGGCCACTCTCCTAGCGAGGATATCACAGAGCTTACCGCCTGCTATATTACCTATAGCCAGGAGCAGTGGGATAAGATATTCAAGGCTGCAGGTGAAGAGGGTAGCGCCAAGATTCATCAGAAGCTAGAGATTATGAAGACCTATATGAAGGATAATTGGAATATCGATATGGATGTCCTTCGCGACGTCAATAATCGCCGACTTCATGAGATCCCACAGATGCAGTTGATCCTTCCTGATTGGGAGCCACTATTTGCCAATGTAGAGGTGCCAATGGCTGCTCCTACCAAAGCTGCTCAGGAGGCCTACTATAAGGCAGGTAGGATAGCACTTGAGAAGCAAATAAAGGTAGAGCCTAAGGACGCTAAGTTTGGTTCTCCTACCTTATGTTACATAGCTACTCAGATGGGTGATCATCTTGATGACGAAAGCACAGAGGCAGCTACTTCTAACGATTAAAACAATCAATTGACCTATGAAACGATTTAATATATATAGTTTGATGGCGGCACTATCACTCTTGATACTGGGTGCTTGTACGCCAAAACATGAGTCACTTTTCGACGAGTCCGCTAGTGAGCGTACTGCCAATGCTATGGCCGCACTTCAGGAGAAGCTACTCAGCTCTCCAAATGGCTGGATAGCCGAATACTATCCAGGTGAGCCAAGTGGTGAAAAGCAGTACGGTGGCTATGTGATGAGCATCATATTTACCAAAGATGGTGAAGCATTTATTTCCTCCGAACGAACTAGATCTAGCGATCATAAGTATTCGCGTGGTCAGTATGTGGTTAGTTCGGATGCAGGTGTGTCGCTCAACTTTGTTACCTACAATGAAGCACTACACTTCTTCGCTGACCCAGATTATC
>NZ_HF988894.1:18036-23526 GCF_000435035.1 Porphyromonas sp. CAG:1061
CGTGTAGGGGCAGGTGTAGGTTTTGGCTATGAAGGTGATTTTGAATTCCTTCTAAAGGAGGAGACCACTCCCGATGAGATCATCTTAAAGGGCAAGAATAAAGGACAGATACTAAAGCTTATACGTCCAAAAACCAGCTCAGAGGATTATCTTGAGGCCAGTATGAAGAGTTATGGTCAAGTCTTTGACTGGAATTTAATTGAAGAGCAGGTCAAAGACTCCTACGCAGGTAAAGTAGGTGGTAAAGATATGGTGCTGTTCTTTGATAAAAACAATACCTTTTACTACATCAATGACGAGGGCAATGAGGTGATTGTTCCCTTTATTCCTACCGATAAAGGCATCAAGTTTCAATCGCCACTCAATGGTGTTACTGAGCTCACCTACGATGCCAGTACTGCTACCCTCAATGCTGAGAATACCTCTCTATCTCTTAGAGAAGATCCCAATTACAAGTACTATGCAGAGTATCTTGGTGAGTATATCGTGAAGGATTCTAAGCATGAGTATAATGTCACCTTCGAAAAAGCAGGAAGCACTAAGTACAAAGTTACATGCCCAGATTGGAATTACTACTTCTATGCCAACTTTGATGCAAAGAATAGACGGTTCGCAGTCTATGTCCAGGAGATTGAGTCCAAGCCTGGCACTAAGCTAGCTATGTGGGATACTACAGAGGGATATCTTACATGGGGTAATGAGGAGATCGGTATGTACTCAAAGCAAATAGAGACGGCTGATGGCTCTATTGCCTATAAGTTGGTAGACAACAAGGTTTGGGGCTCATATAAGGCTGATTCCTTCTATCTGCGGGATGTTAAAGGAAAAAAATTGGACAAAACTCTCAAACCTAATAAGATTATTAGACCTATCTTTATTAAGAAGTAATGAATATGAAGAAGATAATTAATATAGCCAGTATAATTCTCTCCCTCATCGCTTTGATAGGGCTTTCTACTAGCTGTAAGAAGTCCAATGAGAGTGAGATAAATCCATTCAACCCTGCTGAGATTGATCTTCAAATAGTATCTGCCGATGTGGAGTACCAAGCCATCGGTGGAGTGGGGACAATCAAAATGAATAGCAGTGATTTCACTATCTCCTGCGAAGAGTCTTGGCTTACTGCTAAGAAGGTAGGTGATAAAATAGAAGTAACGGTCACTCCAAATGAGAGCCCAGAGCTTCGTACTGCTCTATTGCTCATTAAGGAGTTAGATGGTAAATCTGGAGTGTCTGCTACCCAAAGGGTTTCTATCAGCCAATTTGGTACGCGGAATATAATGGATGCTTCACCTATCTTTATGGCGCTTGTAGGTGGTAAAGTCTCTTATGATATTTCCCAGGTGGTAGATCCTATTACCGTTACACTACCCGATGGTGCTGATCAATGGATCAAGTATACGATCCATGACGGTATACTCGAGATAGAGGTATTACCCTCAGGTAAAGACCGTAAGGGGACCATCAATGTATCTGCAGGTGTTATGAAGTTAGCAATACCAGTAACGCAGCAATTGCAGTATGCTGATCTTATAGGTGACTACAATGCACATTATTGGTTAGAAATTGACTGGACCGAGCGAAATAAAACCTGGACCCTTAGCCCACTCGTAGAGAATGAGAGCTTTATTCTCTCAGGGTTTGGTCTTGATTTGATTGTCAATTATGACCCTGCTACACGTACTATGACTATTCCTTGTGGCACTCACGATCTAAAGACCAATCCTAGTGGCTATTTCTTGGCTGCTTGGGTCGGATTTGAGTTCGGTTCAGGTAGTCTATGGGGTCATGGTGACTTCTACTTTGAGGCACCACTCAATACGGATTCCGATACCCCTCAGTTCCATTTTGTATTCAAGACGAAGGGTAAAAAGTATACAATCAAGATTGATGGTAAGGAGACTGAGGTATTCCCTAAGGGTATGATAATATGGAGTAATGATGGTCAGCTAAAGCTTGCTGATAAAGACACTCAGCTCTTTGATCTCACCCTCACTAAGAAATAAAGGACGATCATCCTTTACTTTGTAATTGTTTGTTTAGGTACCCACCTATGGATTCGTCCGTAGGTGGGTATCATTGTTTATAGAGTTTAGTCTCTAAGTGTGGCAATTGGGATTACTTTGACACCGTCTGCTCGTGTGTAGGCAATTTCTCCGCCGGTCAATACGATCATCAGGTCGGGTAGTCTTAGTGCATTTCTACCCATTTCTTCGTTTTTGCGTTGAATCAATGATTTCAATTCAAGTAGGTGTTTAGCACCCTCATCTATATCTCTACTTCCGAGTTTACACTCAATAATTGCGTATCTACCGTCATTAAGATGCAGTACAGCATCTGCCTCTAATCCATACCGATCATGGTAGTATGAAACACGGCCACCCATAGATTGACTATAGGCTTTTAGATCCCGCATACAAAGTGCCTCAAATATAAATCCGAACGTATTCAGGTCTAGTTCGAGTGTCCTTGGAGTAGCACCAAGTGCTGCTACAACTATAGAGGGGTCGGTAAAGCATCTTTTTTGGCTAGTACGGATAGAGGAGGCAGATCTAATTGCTGGCGACCATGCGGGTATATCGTCTATGACAAATAACTTCTCTAATGCAGATATATAGCTATCAAATGTGGAGATCGACGTCCCCTCTCTCTCCACGGTTATATCCGCGAGCATAGTAGATTTTTTGGCAAGAGTACATATATTCCTTGCGTAAGACCTGAGTATGAGCCTTGCCAATGTGGCATCTCGCTGTGTGTTATCTACCCTTGAGATATCCTCCTCACAGATGATATTTAGATAGTCTGTGGCTATGAGTAGCTTTGCATTATCGCTCATATTTCTAAGGGATGCTGGCCATCCGCCTCTGCATGCCGCGAATATCAGCTCTTCAATAGAAAGTGTTGAGCGTGCCCCATCAATATCGTAGCTAGGATTATCAAACAACTCTTTTAGAGAGACCTCTCCAGAGGATTCAAGGGACTCAAATAAACTCATTGTATGCATAGGCATTTTAGATATTCTACCTGTACCGCTATGCATTATTTCATGGCTATCTACTACTGTTGAGCCAGTAAGGATGAATTGACCTGTCTTATTTCTTTCATCCACAGCGTGTCTCACCGCATCCCATAATGATGGAGCCACTTGCCACTCATCTATCAGTAGGGGAGCTTCACCATAGAGAAGAAGAGATGGTTTGGTGCGTGCTGTTTCTAGGTAGCCAACCCTTTTATCTGGGTCTTGCATCTTAATCACACTATTGGCATGCCGTATGGCAGTAGTTGTTTTTCCACACCATTTGGGCCCTAATATCTGAACTGCTCCAAATGCTTCTAATCTTAATTCTAGCTCTTTATCTGCTATTCTATCTAAGTATATTTCCTTCATAATATTGCCCTATATTTTGTAGTTGTATATTTCAATGCAAATATAGTGATTATCTATTACTTACAACTTCTGTTACGTGTTTTTGGGGCATTCCATTACGTGTTTTTGGGGTGTTTTGATACGTGTTTTTGGGGCAATCCGTTACGTGTTTTTGCGGTGGAGGGGGTAGGTAATGGGGAATAAGGGGGAGAAAATAGGTTACTTTTGGTATCTTTGTGTCTATGGATTTAGTTTGGAAATATGAGCCATTGGGGAGCGAGGAGCAGGAGATAGCTGAGGGTTTGTGCCGAGATGCTAAGCTTCTGCCTTCGACTGTGGAGGTGGTGATGAAGCGAGGCATTCGCAGTAGTGAAGAGCTCTCTAGCTACCTTAAGCCATCGCTTAGAGAGCTCCATGATCCCTTCCTGATGCCTGATATGACCAAGGCTGTTGCCCGCCTAAATAAGGCGATCGGCAATAAAGAGAAGATCATCGTTTATGGCGATTATGATGTGGATGGCATCACCGCCGTTACCCTAGTTTATAAGTATCTGCGGTATATTACCACGGCGATAGAGTATTATATTCCCGATAGATACGAGGAGGGGAGTGGCATCTCACGGCAGGCGATTGAGTATGCTCATGAAGCGGGTGTGAAGCTGATGATTGTGCTCGATTGCGGTATCAAGGCCAATGACATGGTGGCGTATGCCAAGAGCCTAGGCATTGATATCATTATCTGCGACCACCATGTCCCAGATGACGCCCTTCCCGAGGCAGTTGCCAACCTCAATCCTAAGCTCAAAGGCTCCCCCTATCCCTTCAAAGAGCTATCTGGCTGTGGGGTAGGGTACAAGCTGATGCAGGCCTTCGGATTGAGCAATGGCACCGATAGGCGCCTTCTGGATAATATGCTCGACCTTGTGGCGGTAAGTATTGCTGCCGACTTGGTGCCCCTAGTGGGGGAAAATCGGATCCTCGCCTATTATGGTCTGAAAAAGCTCAATCGCCGACCCTCTCTCGGCCTTAAGAGCATTATCAATGTGAGTGGCTTGCAGAGCAAACAGCTCGATATGAGCGATATCATCTTCAAGATTGGTCCTCGCATCAATGCCTCAGGGAGAGTGCAGAGTGGTCGAGAGTCAGTGGACCTGCTACTGGCACGCGATGCCAAGGAGGCACGCGAGATGAGCTATCATATTGATGAGTACAATAACCAGCGTCGGCTAATCGATCACTCCATCACACAGGAAGCCAATGATATTGTGGAGAGCTTCACAGATATGGAGGATCGCAAGATCATCATTGTCTACGATCCTTCGTGGCACAATGGCGTGATAGGGATAGTGGCATCGCGTCTTTCGGAGCGGTACAATCGTCCTACCATTGTCCTCACCGATACCCAAGACGATCGCATCAATGGTTCGGCCCGTAGTGTGATGGGCTACGATATCCACACCCTTTTAGAGGCCAATAAAGATATCCTTGATAACTTTGGTGGTCACCCCTTTGCAGCAGGGCTGACGATCCAAAAGAAGTACCTCCACCAATTTATCCAAAATGCTACTCATCAAGCCGATGAAGAGCTCACGATGGAAGACCTCCAGCCTCGCCATGTCATTGATTATCCGCTAGAGCTATCCGATATTACCCCCAAGCTACGTAGGCAATTGAGGAGCCTTGCCCCTTATGGGCCGGGCAATGAAAAGCCTCTCTTCATGACTCGTGGTGTGGTGAGCGTTACCCCTCCTAGATTGATGGGCTATAAAAAGAGCCACCTCAGGCTGATGATTTCCATGCCCAATGAGATGCCTATCTACCAAGCTGTTGCCTACAATCAGGCAGAGTTGCTTCCCTTGATTGCTAGCGGCCGCCCCTTTGATATCCTCTATTCGATTGAGGAATTTCAGCGGAAGGGTCGCTTCGCTGTGCAGCTCTATATCGTCGATATCCATATAGATGGTAGGGAGAAGTGCGATGAAACCTCAGCTATCCACTGACGCCAGCCCCCTTGATACCCTAAAGCAATATTGGGGCTATGACCGCTTCCGCCCGATGCAGGAAGAGGTGATCAATAGTCTCCTCGAAGGGCACGATACCCTCGCCCTGATGCCTACTGGCGG
>NZ_HF988894.1:23608-25446 GCF_000435035.1 Porphyromonas sp. CAG:1061
AGCCCTAGTCATCTCCCCCCTTGTGGCACTGATGAAAGACCAGGTCGATGGCCTCCGAAAGCATGATATTCGTGCCGGCTACCTTCATAGCGGGCAGAGTAGGGGAGAGATGTTGGCAGTGCTAGATAATTGTACTTTTGGTTATTACAAACTCCTCTATGTCTCCCCTGAGCGACTCACCAATGCCCTCTTTCTGCGTCGGTTAGAAAGTATCCCCATCTCCTTTGTAGCGGTCGACGAAGCCCACTGTATCAGTCAGTGGGGGTACGACTTTCGTCCGCACTATACCCGTATCAAGGAGTTCCGCCAACGCATACCCCACCTTCCCTTCCTCGCCCTTACCGCTACCGCTACCTCTCTCGTGGTGGAGGATATCAAGCGACAGCTACTTTTTGAGGAGGGAAGTCGCTTCTTCAAAAAGAGCTTTCACCGCCGAGCCCTCACCTATGTGGTTCGCCAGACAGAGGATAAAGCTCGGGAGTTGGTCCATATCCTCTCCAGTGTTGAGGGGAGTGCCCTCGTTTATGTGCGAAGCCGTAAAAAGACTAAGCAAATCTCCGACCTCCTCAATTCCTTTGGACTTTGTAGCGATTACTTTCACGCCCTCCTTCCGCCAGAGGTGAAGGCACGTAAGCAAAATGCCTGGCAGTCTGGCGAAGTGCGGATAATGGTTTGCACCAATGCCTTTGGTATGGGTATCAATAAGGAAGATGTTCGGGTAGTGGTACACCCTGCACCCCCTCCTTCACCCGAATTTTATTACCAAGAAGCGGGTAGGGCGGGAAGGGATAATCAGAGAGCCTTTGCCGTACTTCTCTATGAGCCGATACGTGATGAGCGATACCTGTGGAATATGCTTGATAGAGAGTTTCCGCCGGAGGAGACCGTAAAGCAGGTGTATGATACACTCGGCAATTACTTCCAACTCGGTGTGGAGAGTGGGGAAGGGGCAATCTATGAGTTCGACCTCTTCCACTTCTGTACCCAGTACAAAATCCCCAGCCATGTCGTTACAGCATCGCTGGCCATACTACAGCTCTCGGGCTATATGGAATACTTAGAGAATCACGATAAGGCTGGCCAATTGATGATTACTACCGATCGCAATCAGCTCTACACCCTGTTTGATGAAAAAGAGTCTCTCTACGACGACCTCCTTGAGTTCCTGATGCGTCGCTATACCGGTCTATTTACAGCCTATAGTGCTATTGACGAGCGAGAGATTGCCAGTGCACTAGGCATCCGAAGGGAGCAGCTCTATTTCCTTTTGATTAACCTCAAGCGATGGCACGTGATAGATTATATCCCAGGCAAGATAAGTGATTATATCTACTACATGGACCAGCGGGTGCCTGCCAAAGAACTGGTTATCCCAAAGGAGATCTACCAAAGCCGCTACAACGCTGCCCGCGAACGTGTGGAGGCAATGGAGCAATATATGACCACCTCCGACTGCTGTAGAGCGATGCAATTGGTCAGTTACTTCGACGAAACCAATCCCCTTCCTTGCGGTTATTGTGACTACTGCCTCAGCCACCCACCCAAAGGTCTTTCGTACAAAGTCATTGACGAAATAGAGGATTACCTCAAAGCCGAAGGGAATACCTCTCACGAGCAATTACACAACCAATTTCCACAACTCTCGCCCGACGAACTACAGAGTGCCATCGAGCACCTCCAAGGCGAGTACCACACCATTGTGGTAAAGGGTAGCACCATCACCTACCTCTAAAGCATATTATAACACGGATTGTTTTGGCTCCTTATCGGACAAGTCGGACAGTTCGGACAGTTCGGACGCACCCGCAGGGTGCCATTCAGCTAGCTGTAAGTTTGCA
>NZ_HF988895.1:0-2134 GCF_000435035.1 Porphyromonas sp. CAG:1061
GACATAAAACCGCTCCTATAACCCCTCAGGATAGCTATCCCAAGAAGCAATAGGAGCGTAATATCCAACCAATGCATATCTTTCGATTTCTCTAGTTGTCCACTTCTGAGCTAGTATGTTACTTGCTCGTAAAAAGATAGATGAGGAGTGCTCAGTGCGCCTCCCTCATGTGGAGAGAGGAGCGACCTCTGTATTAGGAGAGCTTACGCTCTACCTCCATCTCCTCGTAGGCCTCAATGATATCTCCGACCTGTACGTCGTTGTAATTCTCTATATTAAGTCCGCACTCTAGGCCAGCGACCACCTCCTTAGCATCGTCTTTGAAGCGCTTGAGCGACCCGAGGGCTCCAGTGTGTACCACCACACCATCGCGAATTACACGCACCTTATCGGTACGAGACACCTTGCCCTCCACCACATAGCATCCGGCAATGGTACCCACCTTGGATACCTTGAAGGTCTCACGCACCTCAATATTGGCAGTGACACGCTCCTTGATCTCAGGCGAAAGCATACCCTCCATAGCGGTGGTGACATCATCAATCGCATCGTAGATGATAGAGTAGGTACGGATCTCTACCCCCTCAGCCTCAGCTAGCTTCTTAGCCCCTTGTGCAGGACGCACCTGGAACCCGATGATGATAGCGTCTGAAGCCGAAGCGAGGATCACATCACTCTCTGAGATCTGTCCGATGCCCTTGTGAATGACATTCACCTTGATCTCATCGGTAGAGAGCTTCACAATAGAGTCCGAAAGTGCCTCTACCGAACCATCCATATCACCCTTGACGATGATATTGAGCTCCTGGACATTACCCTCGGCAATACGACGGCTCAGGTCCATTAGCGATGGCAAGTGCTGCGTCCGCTCTCTCTGCTCACGTTTGAGCTGACTACGGCGAGTAGCTATCTCCCTAGCTTCCTGCTCGGTATCTAGCACATTCATGATCTCACCCGCCTGCGTAGCGCCATTGAGTCCGAGCACCTTTACTGGCTCAGCAGGCCCCACCGACTCTACATTCTTTCCACGCTCATTAAAGAGTGCCTTGACCCTACCAAAGTTGGAACCAGCCAAGATATGATCCCCCACATGGAGAGTTCCCTCTTGTACCAGCACCTTGGTGGTGTAGCCACGGCCTTGCTCCATAGTACTCTCCAGCACCGAAGCGACCGCCTTCTTATTTGGATTGGCCTTAAGGTCCATCATCTCCGCCTCAAGCAATACCTTTTCGAGTAGCTCTTGGATACCGATATTCTTCTTTGCAGAAATCTCTTGGCTCTGATACTTACCACCCCAATCCTCTACGAGGTAATTGAGATTGGCCAACTCCTCCTTTATCTTATCTGGATTGGCGTGTGGCTTATCAATCTTATTGATGGCAAAAATGATTGGAGTACCAGCGAGTGATGCGTGGCTCAAAGCCTCCTTTGTCTGTGGCATCACACCATCATCCGCTGCCACTACGATGATCACGATATCGGTTACCTTGGCACCTCTCGCACGCATGGCGGTAAAGGCCTCGTGCCCTGGAGTATCTAGCAGGGTAATCTTGCGACCATCCTCGAGGGTAACGCTATACGCACCGATGTGCTGCGTAATTCCTCCCGCCTCCGTCTTAATCACGTCGGCATTGCGGATAGCATCCAGTAGAGACGTCTTACCATGGTCTACGTGACCCATCACCGTTACGATCGGAGCACGTGGCTTCAGATCCTCCTCAGAGTCCTCTTCCGTCTCAATCATATCCAGCACCTGAGCCTCTACGTACTCAGGTGTATATCCATACTCATCAAGGATGAGGTCAATGGTATCCTTCTCTAGTCGCTGATTGATAGAGACCATCATACCAAGGTTGAAGCAGAGCATGATGATATCATTAACAGGGATATCGATCATCTGTGCCAAGTCATTGGCGGTTACATACTCAGTGAGTTGTAGCGTCTTATCCTCTTGTAGTGCCTGCTCCTCAGCATCTATCTCACGACGGTGTGCTTCGCGCTTCTCCTTACGATACTTAGCAGCTTGGTTGGTAGACTTACGTCGTCCACCTTGGATAGCCGCCATTGTTTCCCTGATCTGCTTCTGGATATCCTCCTGTGTAATCTCAGGCTTCTCCTCTTGCTTAGCTTTGCG
>NZ_HF988895.1:2147-2362 GCF_000435035.1 Porphyromonas sp. CAG:1061
TCTTGCTTAGCTTTGCGCTTGGCTTTGCGTCCTTGCTTTTGCTGAGCCTTATTGTTGTTATTGTTGCGGTTGTTACCTTGCTGAGCTCCACCTTGGGCACCTTGTCCCTTTTTAGTAGCGCCTTGCTTAGCCTTGCCTCCTTCGCGACCTTGTTGCTTCTTACCTTCCTGCTCAACATTGACCTTACCACCGCGGATGCGCTTGCGCTTCCTTTG
>NZ_HF988895.1:2372-2612 GCF_000435035.1 Porphyromonas sp. CAG:1061
GGATGCGCTTGCGCTTCCTTTGCGACGACTTCTTCTTCTCATCAAATGAAGAGAGGTCAATCTTACCCACTACCTTAATCTCCACCTCAGGAGTCGTGAGCAACTTAACGTTGTCATCTTTAGGCTCTTCTGCTTTGTCAGATATAGCCTCGGGTGCCTCCTTCTTAGGGGTCTCAGCCTTAGGAGCCTCGGTCTTAGGCGCCTCCTTCTTAGGGGTCTCCACCTTAGGAGCTTCCTTCT
>NZ_HF988895.1:2716-5964 GCF_000435035.1 Porphyromonas sp. CAG:1061
TTCCTTCTTAGGAGCCTCAGCCTTGGGAGCTTCCTTCTTAGGGGTCTCAGCCTTAGGAGCTTCCTTCTTAGGGGTCTCAGCCTTGGGAGCCTCCTTCTTAGGAGCCTCAGCCTTAGGAGCCTCCTTCTTAGGAGTTGGTCTCACCACCTCGTTATTCTTATCAAGCTCCACCTTTCCCAGCACCTTAGGTCCCTTCTCAGTCTCTTTTTGCTGAGCTTTTTCCTGCTTGGGGTTCTCCTTTTCCTTCACCTCCTTTTCGGATGCAGTTTTTTCCTTTGCGTCCGACGTAGGTGCAGAGTCCTCAGTATAGCTTTCAAGTAGTTTGGTGCGTTCCTCCTTTGGAAGTTCATTTCCATACTCATTTACCACATCCCTCAATTGGTCTGTGGTCAGTTTGCTATTGACATTATACCGCTTTGAGTCATCTTTCTCGTTGAGGTACTCAACGATGGTCTTAAATCCGACTCCTAGCTTCTTAGCTATACTATTTACTTTTATGCTGGGCATATTCTCCTTTCCTCCTTAAGCTCTATATTACTTCTCCTCCTCTTCCTCAGTAGCTACTGGCTCTTCCGTAACACTCTCTGTGCTCTCCTCGTCGTAAGGTGCATAGTATCGTGGATCCCGTTCTGGAAGGTGTCCATATTGATCCTTAGGCAACTCATGATCGTCAAACTCCGTCATGAGCACCTGCATCACATACTCTATCGTACTCTCCTCCAGATCAGTGGCACGTACCAGCTCTTCCTTGGTATGGCGAAGCACCGACTTAGCCGTATCACAACCGATGCCCTTGAAGGTATCAATGACCCAATCATCAATCACATCATCAAACTCAGTGAGATAAAGGTCAGATAGGTCGGTTGTCTGAGTCTCGTCACGGTAAATATCTATTTCATAGCCAGTGAGCATTCCGGCTAGCTTGATATTCTTACCGCCCTTACCGATGGCCTCTGAGATTTGATCCTTATCGAGATATACGTCGGCACGCTTTGACTCCTCATTGAGGTGCACTTCCATATTCTTTGCAGGAGCGAGTGCTCTCTGCACAAATAGCACTGGATTACTAGTGTACTGTACCACGTCAATGCTCTCGTTACAAAGCTCCCCAACTACTCCTTGGATACGACTTCCGCGCACACCCACCACAGCACCTACTGGATCGATACGCTCATCGTAGCTCTCCACAGCCACCTTGGCCTTTTCGCCAGGGATACGTGCTACTGCCTTGATGGTTACTAGCCCATCCTGCACCTCCGGCACCTCACGCTCGAATAAGCGCTTCATAAATAGGTCGGATACACGGCTCAGGATGATCTTAGGGTTGTTATTATTGTACTCTACCTTATCAATGATAGCACAGATACGATCGCCCTTCTTGAAGCGGTCACGTGGAATGGCAAGAGACTTAGGCAGGATCAGTTCATTCTCCTCATCATCCATAAGGAGCACCTCCTTTTTCCAAACTTGGTAAATCTCGGCATTGATCAGCTCTCCCACCCGCTTGCTATAATTGGCGTAAAGGGTATCCTTTTCCAGCTCCATCACCTTACTAGAGAGTGACTGCTTGAGATTGAGGATGGCACGGCGACCGAACTTGGCAAACTTCACCTCGTCCACATACTCCTCACCTAGCTCCATATCGTCCTCCCCTAGAGCACGAATCTCGCTGATGGAGACCTGTTGCATCTCATTCTCCACCTCACCATCTGGCACCACAATGCGGCGACGCCAAATCTCTAGATCCCCCTGAAGAGGATTGACGATGATATCGAAGTTGTGGTCGGTGCCGAACATCTTTGCGATCACATTACGCAAAGACTCCTCCATCACCTTGACCATTGTATCCTCGTCAATATTCTTTAGCCCCATATATTCGGTAAGGGCCTCCATCATCGTTGGTTCCTTTTTCTTCGCCATTGTATATTAATATGTATCGTGCTGTGTTGGGATAATCACCGAGCCAATGCATCTTAGCTCTCCTACCGCTCACATCTCCTTATTTATACTTTTAGTAAATAGGTGGCTTGCTTTACCTCCTCATACTTCAAGGGCAATTGATGTACCACCTGTTGCTTCCGCCGTGCTCCCTCGGGCTTCTCCATCCGGATCACCTCGAGCACAAAGCCCTCCTCATCGGCACTGACCAAAACGCCCTTTTCCTTCACTCCCTTCTTAAGTAGCACCTCCAGTTCCTTACCAATAAACTTCCGGTAACGTCGCACACCCACAAGTGGAGTGGTAAGGCCTGCACTAGAGACCTCGAGCTCAAAGTCTTCCTTCTCTCTATCCAGTCCTGCCTCAATGTGCTTGGTAAGTGCTACAATGGTGTCGATATCTACTGGCTCGCTATCGTGGTCCACCTCCACCTCGATACGATTTGCTCCTTTCACCTCTGCCTTTACGAGGAAAAACCCTTCATGCTCAGCAATAAATGAAGCCACCAATGTCTCTATGTCTCTTATCTCTATCATAAAACTAGATATACGCAAAGATGAGAAGACTGCTTGTCAGAGTCCCCTCATCAACCATTCCGCCACAAAGGTACAAAAAATATTGCTATTGGGTGAATCTTAGGCCATTGAATATGGAGGGGGTGACGCATCAGAGGGTTTAATTGCGTTGATATAAGAGAAACGAGCACCCTAGGGTGCTCGTTCATCACATTTAACCATCAAACACACAACCACTAGTGGATTATTCTTGAATACTCCAAAATATAAAGAGAGTGTTACACACTAAGGTATTACAGCTTCAAAAAGATGTAACCTATTTTGCTATCAATCCCTTTGAGTTTGATTTCCAGTAGTTCGTTATCGTTATCCCAAAGGGGCTCCACTTCAAATGTCCCCTTTATTCCAACAGTACCACCATTCACAATAGTGAGCTTCTTTCCGTCAAACTGGTAAGTACCAGATGACCTAGAAGAGCCAATGCCTTCAACCTCAACTGTGACCTCCCAGTTGCCATCCGCTCTAAATATGTAGGAATACTTTGCCTTTTCTGGGGTAGGCTTCCACTCATCCTTTCCAATCTCATAGTCATTTGTCGACCAAGTTTGTATCCATTGACCAACCATGGTAAGCACCCTATCCTTCGGTGGCTTTGGTGCAGGCGGAGCCGGTGGCGTAGGTGCTGGAGCTGGGGGCGTTGGCACAGGTGGCTCAGGCGTTGGTGGGGCAGGCACAGGGGGCTCGGGTGTTGGTGGAGCAGGCACAGGGGGCTGCGGCGTTGGTGGAGCAGGCACA
>NZ_HF988896.1:0-2166 GCF_000435035.1 Porphyromonas sp. CAG:1061
ATCTCGGAGCAGAAGGCAATACCCTTACCCTCGGGGCCAATCTCTTCTACGTGAGCAAGTTCCCCGTGGATCTGGTGATCTATAGTACCCCCTACGTGCCCCATCAGTCGCCAGTGAGCCTATCCGTCAGCTATACACTACTCAAGGGCGCACTCACCGCTAGTTTTGATGCCAAGAACATCTTCAATCAGCAGATATTCGATAATTACGCATTGCAAAAGCCCGGTCGTGCCTTCTACGGCAAACTGGTCTATACACTACAATAATAGATAGCATTTTATTCATTTTAAAGATAATCATAGTATGAAACAAACTTTCAAAACCCTCCTAACGGTAGGGGCAACAGCACTCCTCATGACACTCTTCACTAGTTGCGATGAGGAGCAAAAGAAACGTCCCGACCCAGTGAAGCCCGATGATAAGATTGTCGGAGCCGACATCACCACTGCAGGCACCTACGAAAGCAAAGATGGGCTTGACTTCTACATTGGATACACTGTAGGCTACAACGCTAAGACCAATAACTTCTACCTCCATCATTTTGATAAGATTGATGATCCTAATACAACCATCGAAGGTGGTAAGGATGCCTTTCCATTGGTTAACGATGCGAGAGCCCCACACGCTTATAGGAGTAGTGACGGCTTTCTCTACAGCCTTACTTACCGACTGGGCGATATCACCAATGTGATCTACAATAAGGATAAAAAGAAGTTCGAGCTACTCACCACCGTACGCTCACAGAATGTGATTGGCAATAGCAATATGCGCTTTGCCCTGCTGCCAGGTACCCACTACTCCTCCGTTCACGAGATTAGCCCTGTTCGCTTTGATGCTTCTGGCAAAGTACTCGGAAAGGATGCTACTGGCACTGCCGCATCTATTGGTGGTACCTACAACATCGTGATTCTAGATAATACCGCGATGAAGCTAGGCGACAACAATAAAGGCAACATCAGTCTACCCGAATTGGATAAGCAAGGCTACTTCATCTCTCGTATCCACTCCCCAGTGATTACTGGTGGTAAGATCTACTACGGTGCACAGATCAGCAAGATTGAGTCACTTGATAAGGTTCCAGGTAAAAAAACGGTTAAGTCGACTGGCAAGACCGCTACCTTGATATTAGACTACCCAAGCTTTAAGAATCCAAAGACCATATTCTACAAAGAAGAGGTAGGCTCCACCACCGGCTATCGCTCTCGCAATATGTTTGTTGCTGAGGATGGAAAGACCATCTACCAGCTCACGGGCTTTGAAGGTGGCAAGGTCTATATGCTCAAGATCAAGGATGGTGCCTACCAAGATTGGTCCATTGATATCGCAGGCAAGTGCGGACACAATACAGCCAGAAGCGTTGGCTGGTTCTACGCTGGCAATGGGATCGCCTTTGTACCCTACGAAAAGGGAAATGCAGAGCCTATTACCAAGTACACCGACCCACACGGAAATGAAATAGAACAATACCCTTGGGGCATTGCTCGAGTAGACCTCAATACAGGAGAGGTGCTGGATCTAGAGGTGCCAAGTCATACCTACTTCTTCCAATATCAGGAGGCAGCGATACGCAATGGTAAGATCTATTTCGCTATCACTCCAGTTGGTGAAAACCTTAGCAACTACGATGGCAACGTCTATATTTGGGACGTAAAGAATACCCAAGCAAAGCCAAAGCTTGGTGCAAAGCTAGTCAGTGGATCTAATAACGTATTCACTGCTATTTTCTAATTTTCTCAATTAGGTTTTAATTCGAAAGGGGATCTCTCTTGTGGAGAGGTCCTCTTTCTTGTCTTGCAAGGGCTCTGCAAAATTGGGTATCTTTGTGGTATGACAAGGGCTATTGAATTACTGTCGCCGGCCTCATCGCTAGAGGGAGGTCGGGTGGCGCTCTCTGCTGGGGCAGATGCGGTTTATATTGGGGCACCCAAGTTTGGAGCTCGTAGCAGTGCGGGGGTATCCCTTAAGGATATCTGCACGCTTTGCTATGAGGCACATTCGGTGGGGGCGAAGGTCTATGTGGCACTAAATACCATTCTCACTGATAGCCAATTGGAGGAGGCTGTGGCTTTGGCGGGGGAGCTCTATCGGGTGGGTGCCGATGCTTTGATCGTGCAGGATATGGGTTTGCTGATGGCGGAGGGCATGCCGCCCATTCCGCTCCACTCT
>NZ_HF988897.1:0-13541 GCF_000435035.1 Porphyromonas sp. CAG:1061
GTTGCATCTCGCCGATTGCTTAGTTGCATCTCCACTTTCACCCTACTAGCATAGAAGTTTTTTGGTGTTGCTAAGAGGTACATATTTATCCTAGATGAGATGCCCGACCCGAAGGAGACGAATGGTAATTGATCGGAAAATAATCAGTAAATTGCACTAGTAATTCAATCTGTGGATAGATTTAATCGGCTATTTGCTTGGTAGTTATCAAATATTATCGTACCTTTGCCCACCGATATGGTATACCTCGCTCATAGTGGGTGAGAGTCTGCTATAGAGGTAGATAATTTGTTTAATAAGATAGGATAAGATGCCAACGATTCAACAATTGGTCCGTAAGGGACGTGCGACAATTGAGGAGAAAGGGAAGAGCCCAGCTTTGGATAGCTGTCCACAGCGTCGTGGCGTGTGTGTACGTGTGTACACTACTACGCCTAAGAAGCCTAATTCAGCTATGCGTAAGGTGGCTCGTGTGCGTCTCACCAATGGTAAGGAGGTGAACTCCTACATCCCAGGTGAGGGTCATAACCTTCAGGAGCACTCTATCGTACTAGTGCGTGGTGGTCGTGTGAAAGACCTTCCAGGTGTGCGTTATCACATCGTGCGTGGTGCACTAGATACGGCAGGGGTGAATGGTCGTACACAACGCCGTAGTAAGTATGGTGTAAAGCGCCCTAAGAAGTAATTCAAGCGATAGCTAGTTTTAGCTGGGTGCAAAGAGAGCCCTCGTAGTAGCACAGTGGTGTTACCGCCAAAGAAGAGAAAGAGGGAATACAAAAAGACATTGACTTTATGAGATGGTGACGAGATGTCCATCGGTCTGAAATGATGGGATCTCTGCTTAGAGCCAGAGCTACCTAAGTGTAGCAGGGTGTCACTATAGTATCTGGAGCTAGCCCAATGATCAATATTTTGGTTGGGTGTCGCCAAGGTTGAGCTTACACATTAATAGTGTAGGTGAGACAAGCCAAGATGGCTAGGCGGAGTGGGTCGGAAGACTAGCTAGGCAAAGGAGAAGATGCGTAAGAGAGGAGAACTCACAAGTGAGGTGGATGCTCCCTAGAAGTGGTCTTAAGATAAAGACTAAGGGGGAAAGATAACGAAGTGTGGGTTGTCTATTTTCAAGCTTGCGGTGAAGACCGTAAGTGCAATCAAAACAAATACTGATTTGGTCTTGGCGCCTTACAAAGGCGGTACTAGTAAGTAAGCAGAGGAATGGCTGTGGCTGGTACTACGGTAAGGACTGCAAGACAATGATACTTTTTTTGTAGCATAATATGAGAAAAGCGAAGCCAAAGAAGAGGCAACTATTGCCAGATCCAGTGTACAATGATGTCGCTGTGACTAGATTCGTCAACCACATGATGTATGATGGTAAGAAGAATCTATCCTTTGAGATCTTTTACGGTGCACTAGAGATCGTAAAGAATAAAATGGCTAATGAGGAGAAGACTCCTCTAGAGATCTGGAAGACCGCTCTCGAGAACATCACTCCACAGGTGGAGGTGAAGACTCGTAGAATTGGTGGTGCCAACTTCCAGGTGCCTACTGAGATCAGACCTGAGCGCAAGGAGTCTATCTCAATGAAAAATATGATCCTATTCGCTCGCAAGCGTGGCGGTAAGACGATGGCTGATAAGCTATCCGCTGAGATCATGGACGCTTACAACCAGCAGGGTGGTGCCTTTAAGCGTAAGGAGGATATGCACCGTATGGCTGAGGCTAACCGTGCATTTGCTCACTTTAGATTCTAAAGAATAGAAAGGAAACAACAAGAGATGGCTAATAAGACACATTTAGAGCGTACAAGAAATATCGGTATCATGGCGCATATTGATGCCGGTAAAACTACTACATCGGAGCGTATCCTATTCTATACTGGTCTTACTCACAAGATCGGTGAGGTACACGATGGTGCAGCAACTATGGACTGGATGGAACAGGAGCAGGAGCGTGGTATTACTATTACCAGTGCTGCAACCACTGCTTTCTGGAACTATCATAACGAAAAATATAAGATCAACCTTATTGACACTCCCGGACACGTGGACTTTACCGTGGAGGTGGAGCGCTCACTACGTGTACTCGATGGTACTGTAGCTGCTTTCTGTGCAGTGAGTGGAGTACAGCCACAGAGTGAGACCGTATGGCGTCAGGCAGATAAGTACAAGGTGCCTAGAATCGCTTATGTCAATAAGATGGACCGTAGCGGTGCTAACTTCTATGAGGTAGTACGTCAGCTCAAAGATATGCTTGGTGCACATGCTGTGCCAATTCAGGTGCCCATCGGTGCTGAGGAGACTTTCAAGGGGGTCGTGGATCTCGTAACGATGAAGGCTCTTGTATGGCACGATGAGGAAATGGGGTCACACTATGATACCTTGGAAATCCCTGAGGATGTAAAGGCAGATGCCGAGGAGTGGCGTGAGAAGATGCTGGAGAGCCTTGCTGAGGTAGATGAGGCACTTATGGAGAAGTACTTTGACGATCCATCCACTATCACTGAGGATGAGATTCGTGCGGCAATCCGTAAGGGTACCATCTCTATGGAGATCAATCCAGTGATCTGTGGTACTTCATTTAAGAATAAGGGTGTACAGCCACTGCTTGACTGTGTGTGCGCTTACCTTCCTAGCCCACTAGATACTCCTACAGTAGAGGGTACCGACCCACGTGATCCTGAGAAGGTGATTGTGCGTCAGGTAGATGAGGATGAGCCACTTTGTGCACTTGCCTTTAAGATCGCTACCGACCCTTATGTAGGTCGTCTCTGCTTCTTCCGTGTATACTCTGGTAAGCTAGAGGCAGGTAGCTACGTATATAATAGCCGTAGCGAGAAGAAGGAGCGTATCAGCCGACTATTCCAGATGCACTCTAATAAGCAAAATCCTATGGAGCTTATTAATGTGGGTGATATCGGTGCCGGCGTCGGCTTTAAGGATATCCGCACAGGTGATACCCTTTGTGATGAGGAGCACCCTATTACACTTGAGAGTATGGACTTCCCAGATCCAGTGATTGGTATCGCAGTGGAGCCTAAGACTCAGAAGGATATGGATAAGCTCGGAATCGGTCTGTCTAAACTAGCGGAGGAGGATCCAACCTTTACCGTGAAGACTAATGAGGAGACTGGCCAAACCGTGATTAGCGGTATGGGTGAGCTACACCTTGAGATTATTATCGACCGTCTGAAGCGTGAGTTCAAGGTAGAGTGTAACCAAGGCCGTCCACAAGTTAGCTACAAGGAGGCGATCTCTGAGGCAGTTGAGCTTCGTGAAGTGTACAAGCGTCAGACAGGTGGTCGCGGTAAGTTCGCCGATATTATCGTACGCCTAGAGCCTAAGGATAAGGACTTTGAGGGTGACCTACAGTTTATCGACGAGGTGAAGGGTGGTAATATTCCACGTGAGTATATTCCAAGCGTGCAGAAGGGTTTTGAGCGTGCTATGAAGAATGGTGTGCTTGCAGGCTATCCTATGGATGGACTAAAGGTGACCTTGCTTGACGGCTCTTTCCACCCAGTGGACTCAGACCAGCTTTCGTTTGAGGTGTGTGCTATCCAAGCCTTTAAGAATGGTTGCGCCAAGGCACATCCAGTGCTTCTTGAGCCTATTATGAAGGTAGAGGTGGTAACCCCTGAGGAGAGCATGGGTGATGTGATTGGTGACCTCAATAAGCGTCGTGGTCAGGTAGAGGGTATGGAGACTCACCGCAATGGTGCCCGTATCGTAAAGGCCAAGACCCCACTTGCTGAGATGTTTGGCTATGTGACTGCCCTCCGTACCATTACGAGTGGTCGTGCGACAAGTACTATGACCTTTAGCCACTTTGAGGAGATGTCGACCTCTAATGCCAAGGCCGTACTAGAGGAGGTAGATGGACACGTAGAGCTCCTTAAGTAATAGATAATAAAGAGAATCATTGCAAGCATATGAATCAAGTCATTAGAATCAAGATTAAGTCTTACGACCATACATTGGTTGATAAGTCGGCCGAGCAGATTGTCAAGGCAGTAGAGCCTACGGGAGTGACTGTGCGTGGACCTATTCCATTGCCTACTCGTAAGCGTATCTTCACCGTAAACCGCTCTACTTTCGTGAATAAGAAGAGCCGTGAGCAATTCCAACTATCTACCTACAAGCGCCTCATCGACATTGTCAATGCAGGTACCAACACAGTAGATGCTTTGGCTCGCTTGGTACTCCCAAGTGGTGTGGAGATTGAGATCAAGACAGATATCTAATCTGGAAGTAAGGTTAGATCTGTCTTACAAGAGATAAAAGTTATATTGTAAACCAAACCAATAAGTTGAGACTGAAATGCCAGGATTAATAGGAAAAAAAGTCGGAATGACATCCGTATTCAGTGCCGAGGGGAAGAATATCCCATGCACTGTTATCGAAGTAGGTCCTTGTGTGGTAACTCAGGTAAAGACTAGTGAGGTGGATGGCTATGAGGCAATCCAATTGGGCTTCGAAGATAAAAAGGAGAAGCATACCAATAAGGCTGAGCAAGGCCACTTCGCTAAGGCTGGAGTAACCCCCAAGAGACACTTGGCCGAGTTCAATAATTTTGACAAGGAGTACAAGTTGGGTGATGTAATCAATGCCGAAATCTTCAATGACGTCGCTTATGTCGATGTTATCGGTACCTCTAAGGGTAAAGGATTTCAGGGTGTTGTGAAGCGCCACAACTTTGGCGGTGTGGGCCAGACAACCCACGGTCAAAAGAATAGGCTCAGAGCACCTGGATCTATCGGAGCGTGTGCTACACCCTCTAAGGTAGTGAAGGGTATGAGGATGGCAGGTCAAGATGGTAACCGCCGTGTGACCATTGAGAACCTACGTGTGATTAAAGTGCTCCCAGAGCAAAATGCCCTTGTGGTAAAGGGTAGCGTTCCAGGAGCAAAAGGTACCATCTTATTAGTAAATATCTAAGCGATATGGAATTAAATGTATTGAACATCAACGGTCAGGAGACCGGACGTAAGGTAACTCTAGATGCTTCTGTATTTGGAGTAGAGCCTAATGATCATGTCATTTATCTAGACGTGAAGCGCTACTTAGCTAATAAGAGACAAGGTACTCACAAGACTAAGGAGCGTGCTGAAGTGGCCTTCAGTACCCGCAAGCTCTTCCGCCAAAAAGGTACAGGTGGAGCACGTAGAGGTAGTATTAAGAGCCCTCTACTAAGAGGCGGTGGTACAGTATTTGGCCCACGTCCACGTGACTATGAACAAAAGGTAAATAAAAAGGTAAAGCAACTGGCTCGTATCTCTGCACTAAGCCGCAAAGCAAGTGCCAATGAGATTACAGTGGTAGAGGATTTCTCTTTTGATGCTCCTAAGACCAAGCAATTTGCATCGGTACTTAAGGCACTCAAGATTGATGGACAAAAGAGCCTAGTGCTACTAGGTGGGATCGATAATACCCTCCTACTATCAGCACGTAATATCCCTACTGTAAACGTGATGCAAGCAGAGGACGTGAGCACTTACAATCTACTTGATGCTAAGCAACTCGTACTGACTGAGAGTGCACTCACCATGCTGACTGACCTACTAGCAAAGAAGTAACGGGACACTTTAGAGAGATAAATAAATAGTATGAGAGGTATTTTATTACAACCTATTATTACTGAAAAGTTGACGGACATCACCGAACAGATGCCCAATCGCTATGGCTTCAAAGTGGCTCGTAATGCAAATAAGACCGCTATCAAGGAGGCTGTAGAGAAGATGTACGACGTAGACGTGGTAAGCGTCAACACCATCAACTATGATGGAAAGCGCATGCAGCGATATACCAAGGGTGGTCTTATCGTAGGGAAAAAGCCTGCGTTCAAAAAGGCAATCGTAACACTTAAAGAGGGTCAAGTGATAGACTTCTTTAGTAACATTTGATAAGAAATGGGAATACGTAAATTAAAGCCCACTACGCCTGGGCAAAGACATAAGATTATCGGTGCATTTGATAAAGTCACTAAAAGTACACCGGAGAAGTCTCTAATCGCATCGAAGAAAAAAACCGGTGGGCGTAACAATACCGGTAAGATGACGATGCGCTATATCGGTGGCGGTCACAAGAAGCAGTACCGTATCATCGATTTCAAGAGAAGGAAAGATGGTATTCCTGCGACAGTAAAAGCTATCGAGTACGATCCAAATAGATCAGCTCGTATCGCACTTCTTTACTACGCTGATGGTGAGAAGGCTTATATCCTAGCTCCTGATGGGCTAGAGGTAGGAAGGACTGTACTGTCCGGAGAGGATGCAGCTCCAGAGGTGGGTAATGCCCTTCCTCTAGGCAAGATCCCTGTAGGTACTGTGATCCACAATATTGAGCTTCGTCCTGGCCAAGGTGCTAAGATGGTGCGTAGTGCAGGCTCATTTGCTCAGCTCACCTCTCGTGAGGGGACCTATGTGGTGATCAAGATGCCTAGTGGTGAGGTACGCCGTATCCTCGCAGCTTGTAAAGCTACTGTAGGTAGTGTGGGCAACTCTGACCACGCCCTAGAGAGAAGTGGTAAGGCTGGACGTACCCGCTGGATGGGTCGCCGTCCACGCGTTCGTGGTGTAGCGATGAACCCAGTAGATCACCCAATGGGTGGTGGTGAAGGTCGTGCGTCGGGTGGTCACCCACGTAGCCGTACTGGTCTGTATGCTAAGGGTCTGAAGACTCGTGCACCTAAGAAGCACTCCTCTAAGTATATCATTGAGGGTCGTAAGAAGAAGCGTAAGTAATCGCTTTAGGTAAGTATTGAACCAACTTAATGTACTAATAAAGATATGAGTCGTTCACTAAAAAAAGGACCCTACATCGAGCTTAAGCTAGAGAAGCGAGTACTTGAGATGAATGAGAGTGGCAAGAAGAGTGTCATCAAGACATGGAGCCGTGCATCAATGATTTCACCCGACTTCGTAGGGCATACAATAGCTGTACACAATGGGAATAAGTTTATCCCAGTGTTTATAACTGAGAATATGGTAGGACACAAGCTAGGTGAGTTTGCACCTACTCGTACCTTCCGTGGACACAGTGGTAATAGAAAGTAACCCCACCACGGGACATTAAATAAAATTAGACAGTAACTAATATGGGTAAAAGGAAGAAGCTAGCCGCTGAGCAACGCAAAGAGGCACGCAGTACTCAGTACTTTGCTAGGCTTGTCAATATCCCTTCCTCTCCACGTAAGATGCGTTTGGTAGCGGATATGGTACGTGGTATGGAGGTGAATAAAGCACTTGGCGTACTTAGATTTTCAAGCAAGCAGGCGGCTACACCAATGGAGAAGCTACTACGTAGCGCCATCTCTAATTGGGAACAAAAGAATGGCCGTCAGGCAGACGAAGGAGAACTATATATCTCCAAGATTTATGTGGATGAGAGCATGACGCTAAAGCGCCTCCGTCCAAGAGCTCAAGGTAGAGGTTGTAGAATCCGTAAGAGAAGCAACCACTTGACGATTTATGTAGATACACTTCCCAATGCGGAAGAGATTTAAGCACATTCTAAGCAAATAATTTGTAGATGGGACAAAAGACAAATCCAATAAGCAATCGCTTAGGAATCATTAGGGGCTGGGACTCTAATTGGTTCGGCAAGAAAAGTGATCTCGCCGACACTCTCCTAGAGGATTATAAGCTTCGCACCTATATCGAGGCTCGCCTCTCTCGTGCAAGTGTATCTAGGGTAGTCATTGAGCGTACACTCAAACTAGTCACAATCACTATCTGCTCAGCACGCCCAGGCCATATCATCGGCCGTGGTGGCTCTGAGGTGGATAAGCTACGTGAGGAGCTCAAGCGCTTTACCGACAAGGAGGTGCAGATCAATATTTTTGAGATCCGTAGGCCTGATGTAGACGCCAAGATCGTGGCTGAGAATATCGCACGCCAGCTAGAAGGCCGTATGAACTATCGTAGAGCAGTAAAGCAGGCCATTGGTAATGCTATGCGCTCAGGTGCTGAGGGAATTAAGATTCAGCTAAGCGGTAGGCTCAATGGAGCTGAGATGGCACGTAGCGAGATGTTTAAGGAGGGACGTACTCCACTCCACACGCTCCGCGCAGATATCGACTATGCTCTTGAGGAGGCACGTACCAAGGTGGGTGCCATCGGTGTAAAGGTGTGGATCTGCCACGGTGAGGTATACGGTAAGCGTGACCTTGCTCCTGACTTCACACAGCAGCGTGACAATCGCCCACGTCGCGATGGTGGTCGTGGTGGCCGTGGTGGTCGCCGTAGAGGCAATCGTGGCGGACGTAATGAGCGCTAAGCTACTGCACGCTAAGGAAGTATAAAATTGAAGATAAGACATAAGATATGTTACAACCAAAAAAGACCAAGTTCAGAAGGCAGCAAAAGGGTCGCATGAAGGGTGATGCCCAGCGTGGTAATCAGCTTGCGTTTGGCTCTTTCGGCATCAAGTCGCTACAGACTTGCTGGATTACTGGTCGCCAAATAGAGGCGGCACGTATCGCTGTGACTAGATATATGCAACGTCAAGGTCAGGTGTGGGTACGTATTTTCCCTGATAAGCCTATCACTGCTAAGCCAGCAGAGGTGCGTATGGGTAAGGGTAAAGGTAACCCTGAGGGCTTCGTAGCTCCTGTAACTCCTGGACGTATGCTATTTGAGGTAGAGGGTGTGAGCTATGAGGTAGCAAAAGAGGCACTTCGCCTCGCTGCTCAAAAGCTCCCAGTGACCACAAAGTTTGTGGTTCGCCGTGACTATGAATTTTAATTTCTGTACTGTATATAAGTAATTAGGTATGAAGAGTAATGAACTAAGAGACCTCACGGTACAGGAGCTAAAAGAGAGAATCGAGACAGAGACTGTAAGGTATCAGAGGATGCAGCTCCAGCATAGAGTAACCCCTCTAGATAAGCCTTCATCGCTCAATGACCAGCGAAAGTTGGTAGCACGTCTCCGTACCGTCCTCAACGAGAAGAGCGTTGAGCAAGGAAGTATTAACGATTAAGAGTCGCTCTAAGAGATGGAAAAGAGAAGTTTAAGGAAGGTAAGACAAGGCGTCGTCTCTAGTAATAAGATGGATAAGTCTGTCACAGTAGCTGTGAAGTGGAAGGAGAAACACCCTATCTACGGAAAGTTTGTGAATAAGACCAAGAAATTCCACGCACACGACGAGAATAACGAGTGCAACGAAGGGGACACCGTTAGGATTATGGAGACTCGACCACTAAGCCGTACCAAGCGCTGGAGAGTGATCCAGATCGTAGAGAGAGCGAAGTAATAATATTGCAGATTTGTAGAGTAATCTATTATGATACAACAAGAGTCTAGACTAGCTGTAGCTGATAATAGCGGTGCTAAAGAGGTGCTCTGTATTCGCGTGCTAGGTGGTACTCGTCGCAGATATGCTTCGATCGGTGATGTGATCGTGGTGTCTGTAAAGAGTGCAATCCCTGGTAGTGATGTGAAGAAGGGGGCAGTATCGAAGGCATTGATCGTAAGGACCAAAAAGGAGATCCGACGTCCAGATGGATCGTACATCCGTTTCGATGAGAATGCGTGTGTACTCCTAAATGCTGCTGGTGATATCCGTGCTACCCGTATCTTTGGTCCTGTAGCACGTGAGATACGTGCCGTGAATATGAAGGTTGTCTCACTTGCACCTGAGGTGCTTTAATATAGAAAGGAAAGACAATGGCAAAATTTCATATAAAGAAGGGCGATACCGTATTTATTAATGCGGGTGATGACAAGGGTAAGACTGGCCGAGTTTTGAAGGTGGATACCAAGAAGAACCGAGCTATCGTAGAGGGACGAAATATGATCACTAAGAGGACTAAGCCAAGTGCTCAGCACCCTCAAGGTGGCATGGTGCACAAAGAGGCATCTATTCATATCTCCAACCTCAACCCCGTAGATCCTAAGACTGGGGCTCCTACTCGTGTAGGGCGTCGTAGAAATGACGATGGTAAGCTTGAGCGCTATGCCAAAAAGTCTGGTGAGCTACTGAAGTAATAAATGCTAATAGCTGAAAGAGAGATGGCTACAGATAATTTGAAAAAGGACTATAATGAGCGTATTGTGCCACTGCTGATGAAGCAATTTGGCTACAGTAGTGTGATGCAGGTGCCTTCCCTTACCAAAATCGTGGTAAATCAAGGTCTAGGTGCTGCAACGGGCGATAAGAAGCTGATCGAGATAGCTCAAGGTGAGCTAGCCTTGATCACTGGTCAAAAACCAGTAGTGACCTACTCCAAAAAGGATATTTCTAATTTTAAGCTCCGTAAGGGTATGCCTATCGGTGTGATGGTAACGCTGAGGAGAGAGAAGATGTATGAGTTCCTGGAGAGGCTGATCCGTATCGCACTACCTCGTATTCGTGACTTCAAGGGTGTAGAGAGCCGCCTAGATGGTAGAGGTAACTATACCCTAGGTGTGACAGAGCAAATTATTTTCCCTGAGATTAATCTTGATAGTGTTACCAAGATTATGGGTATGAATATCACCTTTGTCACTTCTGCCAAGACGGACGAGGAGGGATTTGCACTTCTAAAGGAGTTTGGAATCCCTTTCAAGAAGAAAGAAAACTAAGGAAGGATAGAGAGCAATATGGCAAAAGAATCAATGAAGGCGCGTGAGCGCAAAAGAGCTAAGCTAGTGGAGAAGTATGCTGAGAAGCGTGCTAAGCTAAAGGCTGAGGGCGACTACGAAGGTCTCCAGAAGCTACCTAAAAATGCTAGCCCTGTGCGACTTCACAACCGCTGCAATATCACTGGTAGACCAAAGGGATATATGAGACTTTTTGGAATCTCAAGAATTCAGTTTCGCGAGATGGCATCAAAGGGGCTTATCCCAGGGGTGAAGAAGGCCAGCTGGTAACTATCAATGAGTATAGAGAGACCCATAGATTACCTGCCAAGTGTTGGAGGGTAAGTGCTGTGCAAAATAACTACGCTGAGTCTTAATAAGTACTCGGGCGTAGTTATTTTTGAACATCATAGTGCAGGGTCTTCTGCTTATTTAGCATCACTAATACTGATTGCCATCTTCCCGTAACGAGCGGGTGAAGAGCTGGCGATTGAGTGTTATTTGGAGATATCGCTAGATATTTGTACCTTTGTGCCTATCAAAGAGTTGAGAGATGTATCGCTATCGGTTCTGATTGAGCAGAGCTGATGCGTTATTTCGCATCAATTTGATGGTATGTGGTGGTGCTTAAAAGTTTATGACGTACAGCAATACCACAAGAGAGTGAAAAAGTGTATGTAAATATTGTCTGAGGTAGCTGTGTTGGTTCACTCTATTTTCAGATTAATTTCAACAACTTATTTATATGACAGATCCAATATCTGACTATTTAACTCGCTTGCGCAATGCTATTATGGCAAAGCATAGAGTGGTGGAAATCCCAGCGAGTAACATCAAAAAGGAGATGACAAAGATCCTTTTTGAGAAGGGGTATATTCTCAATTACATGTTTGATGAGAGTGGCCCTCAAGGAACTATCAAGATTGCTCTTAAGTACGATGTAGTATCTAAGAAAAATGCAATCAAGAAACTGGAGCGTGTATCGCGTCCAGGACTTCGTCGTTATGTAGGCTATCAGGATATGCCTAGAGTCCTTAACGGGCTTGGTATCGCTATCCTATCTACTAGCCAAGGTGTGATGACCAATAAGGAGGCTGCAGACCGTAAGATCGGTGGTGAAGTGCTCTGCTATATTTATTAATCTTAATAGGAAAGGAACAAAGTTATGTCAAGAATTGGAAATTTGCCCATTTCTATCCCTAACGGTGTCACTGTCACTATTAAGGATAATGTAGTGGTAGTAAAGGGCCCTAAGGGAGAGCTTTCTCAGAAAGTTGATCCACGTATCAAAATCAAGGAAGAGGAGAATGTGCTACACTTCTCAACTACCAATGGTACTAAGGAGGAGAGTGCGTTGCACGGACTTTATCGCTCGCTAGTACACAACATGGTGGTGGGTGTATCCGAGGGATATACTAAGACACTTGAGTTGATTGGTGTAGGATTTAGAGCTTCAAATGAGGGACAGCTACTTGAGCTATCAGTAGGCTACTCTCACCCTATCTTCCTGCTACTGCCACCAGAGATCAAGGTGGAGACCAAGATGGAGCGTAATAAGGCTCCACTCGTAACACTTTCTTCGGCCGATAAGCAACTGCTTGGTCAAGTATGTGCTAAGATCCGTACATTCCGTAAACCAGAGCCATATAAGGGTAAGGGTATCAAGTTTGTCGGTGAGTACATCCGTAGGAAGTCTGGTAAGACTGCAGCAGCTAAGTAATCACACTTTTGGATATTCGTAATCTATGATAACTAAGAAGGAAAGAAGATTAAAGATCAAGGCACGTGTGCGTAAAAACCTACACGGTACTGCTGAGAGACCTAGGCTGACTGTATTTAGAAGTAATAAGCAGATCTATGCACAGGTAATTGACGATGTGGAGGGAAAGACTCTCGTAGCATTCGACTCTAAGATGTTAGAGGATAAGCTACCAAAGAAGGAGCTGGCCGAGAAGGTGGGCGAGGCTTTGGGTAAGAAGGCTGTAGAAGCAGGTATCGAGACGGTCGTTTTTGATCGTAATGGCTACCTCTACCACGGACGTGTCAAGGAGCTGGCAGAGGGTGCTAGGAAAGCAGGATTGAAGTTCTAACACAACCATAAGTACAGTAAAGATATGAAGAGAATTAACTCTGTAAGTGGTCTCGAACTAAAGGAGAGATTGGTGGCGATTAACCGTGTGACCAAGGTGACAAAGGGTGGTCGTACCTTTACACTTGCTGCTATGGTAGTGGTAGGTGATGAAAATGGAATTATCGGCTATGGCCTAGGTAAGGCAGGCGAAGTGAGTGTGGCTATTCAGAAGGCTACAGAGGCCGCCAAGAAAAACCTTATCAAGGTGCCTGTACACAAAGGGACTATACCTCACGAGCAGTCAGCTAAGTTTGGCGGTGCACGTGTGATGCTAAAGCCTGCATCAGAGGGTACTGGAGTAGTAGCTGGTGGTGCAATGCGTGCCGTATTGGAGAGCGTTGGAGTGACCGATGTGCTAGCAAAGAGCAAGGGGTCGAGTAACCCTCATAACCTTGTTAAGGCTACCATTGAAGCACTAAGTGAGATGCGTGATCCACTCGAGGTGGCTAAGATACGTGGTATCTCGGTAGAGAAAGTATTTAAGGGATAAGTAAGAGTACACATATAGTAATATGGAGACTATAAAGATTAAGCAAGTGCGAAGTCGCATTCGTTGTCCAAAGGATCAAAAGGCAGCTCTTGATGCTCTTGGACTTAAGAAACTTAATAGGGTGGTTGAGCTTCCTAGAAATGAGTCTGTACTCGGAAATATCAAGAAGGTACACCACCTAGTTGAGGAAATTAAGGATTAATCTAGTGCGTGATTCTCCTTTTAGGGAGAAGCACCCAACTAATTAAAGATATATATTAGATATGAACCTATCAAATTTGAAGCCCGCAAATGGGGCTACAAAAAGTCGCAGAAGGATTGGTCGCGGTCCTGGTAGCGGCATGGGTGGCACTTCTACA